>JAUILJ010000487.1 GCA_030433055.1 Polyangia bacterium | reverse complement strand
GTGATGGCGACCAGGCCGGCGAGCACGCCGTTGAGCGTCATCCCGATGTCAGGCTTCTTGGTCAGGCCCCAGGTCACGAACATCGCCGCGACCGCGCCTGCGCAGCCCGCGAGGTTGGTGTTGACCGCGATCAGGGTGAACGCCTTGCCAGCGCCACCGTAGGGGTCCGCGCCTCCGGTCACACCGGTGGTGCTCCCCGCGTTGAAGCCGAACCAACCCATCCAGAGGATGAACACGCCAAGCGTCGCGAGCGCCATGTTGTGACCGCGGATCGGCAGTGGGCGGCCGTTCTTGTCGTACTTGCCGATACGAGGCCCGAGCACGATGGCGCCCGCGAGCGCCGCCCAGCCGCCGATGCTGTGCACCACCGTGGAGCCCGCGAAGTCGATGAAGCCGGGCAGGCCGTGGCTCGCCAGGAAGCCGCCCTCAGGCGCCTCGAGCCAGCCGCCACCCTTGAACAGACCGCCCCACGCCCAGCTGCCGAAGACGGGATAGATGACGGCCGTGATCACCACGGAGTAGATGAGGTAGGACGTGAACTTGGTGCGCTCGGCCATGGCGCCCGAGACGATCGTCGCCGCCGTGGCCGCGAACACCGTCTGGAACATCAGGAACGCGAAGTTCCAGGGATCTCCTTCGAGGCCCTTCATGAAGAAGCCGGTGGTGCCGAAGACGCCGTTGGTCACTCCGAACATCAGCCCGAAGCCGATCGCCCAGAACACCAGCGAACCCAACGCGAAGTCCATCAGGTTCTTCATGAAGATGTTCACGGCGTTCTTGGCGCGGGTGAAGCCGGACTCGACCAGCGCGAAGCCCGCCTGCATCCAGAACACCAGGATGGCCGCGACCATCGTCCACAGGAAGTTGACGGGGACGCCCCCGCCTCCGCTTCCAAGGGGGCTGTCCTCGAGAGACTGCTCGTCCTTGATACCGGACTTCTCCTGGAACTCTTCGAGGGTCAGGTTCTTCTTCGCGTCCGCCGCGGGTGCCTCCGCTGCCGGCGCGTCGGCTGCTGGTGCAGCCTCGTCTGCGAACGCTGCCTGAGACCAGGAAAGCGCGCACAGCGCAACCGCTAGCGCTGCAAACGCTAGCCCAATTCGATTCCGCATGGATATGGCCCATGCGCACAAGGGGGTGTGGCTCGATGTCATTGGGATCTCCGCTCCATCCGATCTCTATTCAGCTCAGCCGTGCCGAGCCGTGGGGCGACTCTGCGGCGACGCCGGTTTCGGATTTCTTTCCGCGACGGGTCGCGTCGACACCAATGCCGCGGTGTGTCGGAAGCCTTCCGGACTTCTTTGTTCGCTTCGCGCAGCCGGGGCGCGACGTTCTCCGTCACCGCTCACGTCGCAGAAAAACCGCGGTCCACGCTCGCGGGCCTGGTTTGGCGTCGTGGGAAAAGCGCTCTGGCGCGCGCGGGATACCGAAACACTCAGGTCGCCTTGGGGCGACGCCGGTCAGGAGGCCGAGCACGGGTTGCGGAATGTTTCGTCTCTCCCGCGATCTCCAGCGGGTTTGGGGGTGAGGAACGCTGGCCGACCGCCCGAGCTCCCTTGCACCACCCGCCGTGGCCTGCTACGAGCGCCGACCCCATCTGGTGCTTTGTCACCAGACTTTCGGGCCATGTCGGACGCGCCTCACCCAGAGCAGATGGTCTGCCGCGGTGAGCGCCCCCAAGTCGGCTGACGAGTCCGCCGGCACTTCCTTCGGGAGAGCCATCATGAAGAAGACCCCCCTACAAGCAGTCAAAGAGAAGTTCGAGAACAAGGAGAAGCTGGTCGCTGCCGTTCAGGCGCTGGCCACCGAGGAGCTGTGGATCGACCGCGTGAGCGAGGTCAAAGGCCTGGCCAAGGTCTCCAACAAGAAGCTGCTTCACCTCCACGACGTGCTGAGCACCGTGAAGGACAAGTTCGGCTCCCGCGCGAAGCTGATCGACCACATCCTCGAGCTCGAGAAGCGCACCAAGGACGAGGGCTACAAGACCCGCCTCGAGCGCCTCTCCACGCCAGCGCTGCTGGATGAGCACGGAGCGGCCACCAAGCGCGCCAAGCGCGCCGCGAAGGCCAAGCCCGCCACCGCACCCAAGAAGAAGGTCGCGCGCAGCAAGAAGGCGAAGGCGAAGGTCAAGGCAGCCTGAGCCTCCCAGCTCGAAGCCACGAAAGGCCAACCCAGTCGGGTTGGCCTTTTTTCGTTGAGACCCCGTTCAACGGCGGCGGCGCCGGCGAATCCAAGGCAACACCAAGCCCAGCAGCCAGCCTGTGCTTGGGGGCGGCTGGCCGTCAGGCACCCGGCATCCACAGCCGCTCTCTTGGTCTGGCTGTTTGGGCCCGCACTTACCAGCGTTGCAGACGTTCGGATATGCGCAGAACTCGTCGCCATTACAGTTCGTGGCGCACGCGCTGCCGTAGATGCAGGCGTATGGCGCACAGTCCACGTCGCCTCCAGGGCTGGCGAGCACCGAGTCGTCCCGACAGAAGTGAGTGACGCAGCCACCACCTCCTCCTGCGACGGGAGCGCAGACGCGATCCGCGGCGCACTCGGAGTCAGAGCTGCAGGACGTGAGACAAGCGGCGTCCGAACACGCGAAGCCGCCGCAGTCGACGTAGCTGTTCACGCACTTGCCCGCCTCGCACGTACCCGTTGCGATTTGGGAGCCTTGACACGAGGCTTCGCGGCACACGCTACTATCCGCGAGGATACCGCAGGCCCCCGCGCCGTCGCAGCTCCCAGTGACACACCCGGTGCCGGAGGCGTCGTCGCACTCGTCGTCTGGATCGGCACCTTCGAGGATGTAGCCGCAATGGCCATCCACGTCTCCGGTGTCGGCGCCCATGCAGGATTCACAGCTGCCATCGCATGCGGAGTCACAGCACACGCCGTCCACGCAGGTACCACTGAAGCACTGGGTGGGGCTGGTGCAGGCGTCACCGATCAGGCGGCCACGAATGATGTTGGTGGTCGTGCTGCCGTGAATCGTGCCAAAGCCCCCGGCATCGCCTCCGGCAGCGATGACCTTCGTCTGGGTTGCCGAACGGAACGAAGCCATGATTAGCTGGTATCTACCCTCGGACAGGTCGCCCACGGAGACCCAGCGGTTTGCCCACGGCAAGAGCAACGCCGTCGTTGGCGTCGGCTGTGAGAAGTCTTGTCCGTAGCCTCCCGCGACCAGGACCGTGCCGTCTGGAAGGGCTTCGGCTGCGTGGAACTGCCGCGCAGGACTGATGTCTGCGATCGAGGCGAAGGTGTTCGCGTTGGCGTCGTACGCCTCCGATCTGCCGGACGTATACTTGGTGCCTGCGACCACGACCGCATTTCCGTCGGGCAATGCTACCAAGGCGTGAGCCCAGTGGGCTTCAGTCATCTTCCCGGTCGCGCGCCAGGAGTTCTTTGCGGGGTCGTAGACCGCACCGGTATCCAATGTCTCGCCGATCACCCGCCCACCGGTGATCAGCACGCGTCCATCGGACAGGCGGGTGGCGGCGTACTCGGCAAACGCCCCGGGTAGCAGGCCACCTGGCACCCAAGACTCGCTGGTCGGGTTGAAGGTCTCGCAAAACTGCGGGAAGAAGTTGCCATCCTGTCCACCAGCGACCAGTACGTTGCCGTTCTCGAGTGAGATAGCTCGAAACGAACCAGGCTCCCGCGTGGTGTTCATACCGGCAACGCTGCTCCAAGTGCCGAGGTCCGGATCGAAGATCTCACTCGCGGTGTTTCCCGGCGCGATTACCCGACCGTCGCCCAGCGCAGCGATGGCGAACTCGCGTGGCTTTCCGCTCAGCATGTTTCCGGTGGCGCTCCACGTCTCGCTCGCGGGGTCGTAGACTTCGCAGCTCGTCGATTCCGAGGCCTCGGCACCTCCACACACCAGCAATCGGTCATCCTTGAGTTTGACTGCTTGGTGAAGCAGGCGGCGCACGGCCATCGCGTCGGTCGTGCCCCACGCGGGGTCGACGCGCGCGGGCAACCGAAGTGTGTCAGGCAACTCGAACACGACACTGCACGACCTACTACCCGGAGGAATGATCCGGTCAGCCTGCGGCGGTCGCGCGTCTGCTGTGAAGGCGCAATCTTCCACCGCTACCGACAGCTCGTGCCGTACGTCATCCGCCCCAATCGCGTACGGCGGCGCCATGCGGAGCCTGGGAACACCCGTTGCGTCGAGGAACTCCAACGTACGGGACACCAGCCTCAAGCCTGCAACGCTCTCGCCGAGCGCTACCGAGAACCTCACGGGTTGCCGAGAGGAAACCAGGTGCCAGTCCTCGACGCCACTGGGAGTGGCGAATACTTCGTGACCATTCGGGGTCCGCAGCAAGCCAGGTGTGCCGCCTTGCGACCACCTGTCCGCCTTCAACTCCGCCTCGAGCGACAACCCCGACCGTCGCTCGCTGAGTTCCACGAACCTGCCCGAGATCACTGCCCGCCAAGTCGCTCCGTTGGCCTCGAACCGCGCCTCCGCTTGGCGCCAGTGCCAACTCGCGCTGGTTGCCCGCAGTGCTGCTCTTTCTGAGTTCGTATGCCTGGATGGCGTGTGATCGGGGCGATCGCTCGAGCAAGCAACGAGGAAGGGGAGCAAGCCAAGCGCGGCCTTGAAACTAGAGGGGAGCATCGTGCCGAACCTGTTCGAGCGGCGCAGCGATGTCAAGGGGATTGCGATTCCGCGCGAGCCCACGTTTACGCGCGGAATCATTGGAGGTCCCGCACTCGTCGGCGGAGTGGCGGCGCATGGATCCGCACACCGCGCTCGGGCTGGTCAAGTGAGCATGGCGCTTGGGCAAGGCCCTGAGTGCTTCGCGGCGAGCGCACAGCTCATGCAAATGAGGGCCGCGCTCGACAGTCGGGTCGATTGGGCCTGAATTTCCCCTGACTACACAGCGAGTGGATGCCCAGCGGGGCCGCGGTATGCTTGCGGTCGTGCAAACCCATGATTCTGGTGTCGGTCTGGACGCGGGCGACATCGTCGCTGAGCGCTTCCAGCTGATCCGCCGGCTCGGCAAGGGCGGCATGGGCACGGTGTGGCGCGCCCGTCACCTGACGCTGGAATCCGACGTCGCGCTGAAGCTGGTAGACCCCGCGATCGCGCGCACATCTGAAGGCCGTGCCCGCTTCAAGCGGGAAGCGCAGGCCGCCGCCGCGATCCGCAGCCCCCACGTCGTGCAGATCCTCGACCACGGCGTCCACGGGCAGGTCCCGTTCATCGTGATGGAGCTGCTCGAGGGGGAGTCCCTCGCGCAGCGCTTGGATCGCGGCGCCTTGAGCCTCGCGGAGACGACTCGCATCTTGGTGCAGGTGGGGCGCGCCATCACCCGGGCTCACGAGGTCGGGGTAGTGCACCGCGACCTCAAACCGGACAACATCTTTCTGGTCCGCAACGACGATGAGGAGGTCGCCAAGGTCCTCGACTTCGGCATCGCCAAGGCGCGCTTCCAGCAAACCACCGAGGACACCACGCGCACCGGCGCCATCCTGGGCACGCCCCACTACATGAGCCCGGAGCAGCTCCGCGGCGACAAGGCGCTGGACCATCGCACTGATATCTGGGCGCTCGGCGTCATCGCCTACGAGTGCGTGTGCCTCGCCAAGCCGTTCATCAGTGAGACGTTCCCCGACCTGGTGATCAAGATTTGCTCGGAGGACGCTCCTGCGCCGTCCAGCAAGGCAACCGTCCCACTCAGCTTCGATAGCTGGTTCTTCAGGTCCACGAACCGTGACCCGGAGCGACGTTTTAGTTCCGTGCGGGAACAAATCAGGGAGCTGCGTGCCATCTCGGAGCCTGACTTCGACCCCGCTTCCAGTGCACCTCAGCTGGCGCCGGTCGATCCAGAGGGAGCGCCGGAGCTGGCCGCGGCGGCGCCCGCAATGTCCGATCCGGGCCTCAACACGCAGCACGCCACCGCGAACACGCGACCCATCGTCCCGGTGAAGAAGTCGCCCCGTGGTTGGCTCGTCGCACTCGCGGTACTCCTGCTGGCTGCTGGAGCGCTGGGTGTCGCGCGCTTTGGGCTGACGCCGACCGCTGAGCCCCTGGGCGCGACTCGAGCAGATGCCGCCGCGCCGGGCCTGGAGCCAGCGACCGATCCTTCCGCCGCGGTCGGCGATGTGCCACCCAGCGCGTCACCGGCCGTGTCCGACGCGCCCAGCGCTGAAAGCGAGCCCGGCCAAAGGCCGCGCAGTTCCCCGAGCGAGCCGCGACGCGTCTCACCCCCCAACCCGACGCCTCGAGCCACAGCCAACGCCACAAACACCGCCCCCTTACCGACTCCGAAGGCGAGCGCAGCAAAGCCGGTGGAAAAACCTGCCGGTAAGCCCACAGCACCCACGCCCACAGCCACGGCGCAAGTCGACCTCGGAATCTGATGCGTTGGGTGGCGCGGCTGGCTAGGCTTCCTGAGATGCTTGGCCGACCC
>JAUILJ010000486.1 GCA_030433055.1 Polyangia bacterium | reverse complement strand
GCTCACCACTGGCGCGCCGCTGGGCGTCGTCACGTACCACAGCAGATCGATGTCTCTGCCGGTGCGGTGGGAGTGGTGCCCCGGGATCTTTCCGCCCCCTTCAGCCGACAGATCCCCCAGCAGCAGTGGTTTACCGCCAGGAAATTCATCGTGTACCTTGGCGGCCGCACGCTCCACGGCGGCGACCAGGCGCGGCTGCCCCCAGTAGTGATTGCTGTACGGACGGTACCTCGCGAAGCCCTTGCCCCGACGAGGCAGCTCGACAGCTTGAGTCTGCAGCCCCGAGTGGGGGACGCCTATCGTGCCGGAGAACGCCGGAGCGAGGGGGCTCGGCGTGTGCGTGCAAGCGAGCGCTAGCGGGGCGAGCAGGGCGAGGCCCGCGACGCGCGCAGGCGCGGTGATGTCGAGTGTGCGCTTCACTCCTCGAAACCTCCTTCGAGGTAGCCCGCGATGCGCCCTTCGATGGCGCGCACAGCTGCCTGACTGCGAAATGACTCCATCAGCTCGAGCTTGTCTCCAGATTTCCTGAGGTAGCCTTGGTCGATCAAGGCCTCGTACGCATTGTGCATCAGCGGTTTGCTCACGGCTTCTTTGCGGTCGATTTCGCCTGCCAGGAACATGCGATTGCCTACAGCGAGGGCCTTCTTCACCAGATCCTTCTCGCTCAGCGGCCCCTTGACCAGGGGCAGGATGCCGCGCGCGGCGACGCGGTAACCTTCGAGGAAGTTGCGGAATGCGCGCGCGTAGTTGGCGAGCCACTCTTGCCCCGACCAGTCCAGTCGACCAGGCCCTGGCTCCAGCTGATCATGGCTGACCAGCGCCACCTCGCCGGCCTCCAGCATCGCTGCCAGGGTCTCGTCGAAGATGTCGTCGAAGGTTTTATCTGCGTGGAAACGGAACTCGAACTTGAAGAGTCGGGACAGGCGCTGAACACGGTCCCGAACCACGTGGCGACTCGCTGGCCTGCTGTCCTCAGGGCGCATCGCCAGCGCGATCAACCCGCGCTCCACGAAGAAGTGCAGGATCATGTTCTTGGAGGTGTCGAGCGTGATGCGCTTCTGGTCCGGCACGGTGTAGATCGGCTCGTTGAGCGAGCCCGGGCGCGGTCGACGCCTGCGCTCTTTTCCCGGCGCGTCAGGATCTGGGGGCACGTGCGCCTCGATCAGCTCGGCCTCCACGAACATCGTCGCGGCTTCTCGGATCGCGTCGGGGCGCAGCGACCCCGTGTTGGTGGCTGTTGCCGGGGTGACCCGCGCGCCGATCTCTCGCAGGACGGTCAAGAAGCGCCGGCAGCGCTCCACGAGCTCCTCATGGGGCAGCCCACGGCGGTCGTGGCTCAGCAACGAGAGTGCCGTGAGGGCGCCGGGCGTCACGGCGGTGACCCAGTTGATCTCGTCCATGACGCGGTTACCCAGGCGGCGAACGACGGCGCGCCGCTGAGCGGGGCTGAGCGACGTTTCTAGCGGCATCCGTAGTTCCGTACGGATTAGATCGAGGGTTAGCCCCTCACCAAACTCCAGGTTGATCCGGCCGTAGCGATGGCGCAGGACATCCGTTGAACGCAGCAGTCCTCCGGCGTCCTCTCGCCTCTTGTCTCCACCTTGCAGCTCCCGTTCGTAGCTCTTCGCTTCCACGACGCGTTCGTAGCCGATGCTCACCGGGATGAAGTGAGTTGGGCGGCCCTGCACCGTGAGCGCAGCCTCCACGATCATGTTCAGGAGCCCGAGCTTTGGGGGCAAGAGCTTGCCGTTTCGGCTGCGGCCGCCCTCGAGGAACACCTCGATGGGAAAGCCGTCTTTGATCAGTCGGCGGATGTATGCATCCACCACGGTCGAGTAGAGGCGATCGCCCTTGAACGAGCGGCGAATGAAGAAGGCGCCGCCACGCCGCAGGAGCGGACCCAGGGGGAAGAAACCCAAGTTGTCGCCCGCGGCGATCAGCGGTAGCTGGAGGTTCTCTTCGTTGAAGACATAGCTGAGGATCAGGTAGTCGATGTGGCTCTTGTGGCTCGGCAGCAGGATGAGCGTGCCTTCTTTCGCCAGCTCTCGTATGCGCTCGACCTCCTTGCGATCGTACTCGATGCCCGCGTAGATGCGCCGGAAGACGCGGTCGAGCGCGACCTCCATGGCCTTGATCGCGGTGGCCTCTGGTGTCGCCTGGAGCTCCCTCAGCATCGAGAGCGCCTGGCCTGTCAGGACCGCGCGCTCCTGAGGTCGCTCTCCCGCGAGATCCGCGATCATGTGCTGGAGCTTGGGGCTGCGGGCGATCTCCAGCCGGACTCGATCGGGCGGCTTCTCCGCGGGGCCGACGACGCTGCGGCGTTCGCGCTCTACCCGGCGCAGCATGGCGTAGGTCACGCGGCGAATGCACACGTCCTGGCTGACCTCACCTGTTTCCTGGAGGAACTGTTGGAGATCCAGGGGCTCGCCCGCTCTCAGGGCCACGTGGCGGTAGTTGTAGAGGAACTGTCCCACGGTGCGCACGGGGCTGGGCCACTCCCGGGGCCCGAGTAGCAGGTCGATCGGACGCATGCCTCGGGTGTCCGGGCTCTTGCTCCAGACGAAGACCTGGGGGATGAGCAAGATGGGCCGGTCCCACTCTTGCTGGAGCCGGATCAGCGTGGCGATGAGCTCGTCGCCTTCTTTCAGGCCGCGGCCGCCGCTGGCTCCGGCGACTATGTCGAGTACCCCCGGCGGCCGCTTCAGGAACAAGTTGGCCGAGCCGCCATGCTCGAGCGCGTCACGCAGCTCATCAGCCTCAGTGACGTCCGCGCGGGGGAAGAGAGCATTGAACCAACCCTTGCCCATCGGGTTCAGGACGCCGAGCCCGAGGTCATTGGTGAAGCGGACCTGAGGCAGGCCGTAGCGCTTCGTGAGGTGGTCGAGCGCGAAGAAGTCGATGGGGTTCAGGTTGCGCTGGATGTAGATCAGCGTCCCGCGCGCTGCGTTCTCGCGCACCTTGCGCACCCAGTCTTCGTCGACCTGAATCGCGTCGAAGAACTTGGAATAAACCGCGCGGAGCAGCGGGTTCGGTTCGTAGGTGCGGGTCAGTGAGCCCTTCGACATGGTCTCCGGTTGCGGCAGGCGCAAGAACTGGTCAGCGTGGTGAGTGCAGCGTCCCCGAGCTTTCGCTTGGCACGGGCACGTCGGGAATAGTACTCGAAGCTCGGTCCGTTCCAGTGTTTTGCCTCGACCAAAAGGCTCGTGGCTCGGGTCGCCCGCCCGTGCTTGAGTTCCCGTGTTCGTGCTTCGTCATTCCAGCTCTTCGAATCCGCATCCAGTGGCGATCCGTGGCCCAAACGTTGGGCCGAGGCGCTTTGCCCATTGCAGCGGCAGGCGCCGGATTGCGGCTGTGCTGTTGGCGCCACTTGTAATCCTCGGGTGCAAGGACAAACCGAACGCCGGGGGTGACGCGCCCAGCGCGAGCGCGAGCGCCGCTCCGGCGCCGCTCACACCACGCTGCGTGGAGGTGAGCCCTGGGGCGAGCTTCGTGATCGGGAAGCCGTCTTCTCCGAAGCAGGAGAAGGACGAAGACCAGGCGCTGGATCTGCCATTCGCGGTCGAGCTGGGGCGAGCTCAGGCGGTCGACAAGGGCTTCCTGGTCACGGCGCTGCGATCCGTCGGGGGAGAGTCCCATGCGATGCTCGCTAGCCTCAACGGCGATGCGTCGGGAGGGCGACTCGTGGAGCTGGGCCGGGTGCATGGGGACGTGGAGCCTCCGCTTATTGCCGTGGGGAAAAACCACGCCTTCGTCGGCGTCGCTGATCACGATGCGTCCGCAGCGATCGTGCGTTTGGCCTCGGTTTCGAAGCCCACGGGTGAGCCGCAGATCACCTGGGGTGCGCTGCCCCAGATCGGTAGCGACGAGTCGGAGGTGTTCGACATGGCCCTCGGCAAAGAGCGCGGGATACTGGCCTACGACGACTACAAGAAGGCCGACGGCCATAGCAGCGTGTGGACACTGACGTTTGGCCTGGACGATCCCTCCAAGGTCACGCCAGCGCGCGTGGTGTCACTGAAAGGGCAGGACGTGGAGGCTCCGAAGCTGGCGGTGCGCCCCGGGGGCTTCTGGCTTGCCTGGATCGCGCACTCCAAGATCGAGACCGACACGAAGCCCAGCGAGAAGAACATTGATCTGGAGAGCCTGGTCGAGCTCGGCACCCGCTGGCTCGAGCTCGTGAAGCTCGACGAGAATGGGGCGAGGGTAGGCGATCCTCTCAAGGTGAGCGCGGGGGACGGACACGTGTTGGTGTTCGACCTGATGAGTGCCCCCGACGGCTCCGCTTGGCTCGCCTGGCGCGACGACGCGACCAGCCCAGGAGTCGAGCGCCGCGCGGTGCTGCTGGCGCGAGTCGATGCATCGGGAAGCAAGACGGATCTGAAGATCGAGGATGAACGGGTTGGGGCGGGGGTTCCGAACTTGCTCAGCGTGACGCTCGGACCGAAGGCGCCAGCCAAGAAGGCGGCCTGGCTCGGGCTGGGCACCGCCTCCGACCGCACGAGCTTCTTGGCGTTGGCCCCCGACTTCAAGCCGGTGGAGGACCTGGACAACGACCCGCTGGTGGGTCCAGGCGAGCTCCTGGCGGCCCGCGAGGATGAGATCTTGTTGGGCCGTCCCCGAGGGCTTGCGAGCGAGCTGTCGGTCGTGCGCTGCGCGCCGCGCTATGGCAGCGCTGGACAGGGGACGGCGGCAGGCGACGATGAGGAAGCGCCTGCACCCCCACTCCCGAGCGGGGCGCCGAGCAGCTTCTGAGTTCGCGCGACGTGAGGAGTTAACATGGGCAGCTGTCAGGGCATGGGGTGCCCATGTCAGCTGTGCGAAGGGGCTCGTGGTTCGTCGGAGCGGCAGTGGCCCTGGGCTGTGGCGGGTCTGCCAGCGTTCCAGCGACACACCAGCTGCCTCCGGAGCCCGTGAGCGCGGAGCTGGCGAGCCTGGACGCTCGAGGGGCGCGGCACGTGCTCTCTCGCTTCTCCTTCGGACCCCGCCCAGGTGAAGTCGAAGCCTTGCGGCGCGATGGCCTCAGCAGCTGGCTCGAGACACAGCTGCACCCTGAGCGCATCCCCGACGGCGAGACCGACGAGCGCCTGCGACCCTACACCAGCAGTCTCTCCCCCGATCAACAGCTGCGCGCGTTCCGTGCTCTGCGCAAGGGCGGCACGGCGAACCCCGACATGGACTTGCCCGAACTCTCCAGGCGCGATTTTCGTGAGCTCGCGGCCCGGGCGCAGCTGCTGGAGCTGGGGCGCTTCGTCGAGAGCAATCGCCAGCTGCAGGAAGTGATGACCGACTTCTGGTCGAATCACTTCAATGTTTACGCGCGGAAAGGGCCCGTGCGGTTCCTCACGTCTGACTATGTTGAGCACACGCTGCGCCCTCACGCCCTGGGCAAATTCGAGGATCTGTTGCTCGCCACGGCCAAGCACCCGGCGATGCTCATCTACTTGGACAACGCCAAGAGCTTCAAGTCTGCCCCTGAAGGTAGCCCCGGAGCTCGGCGCAAGAAGGGGCCGAACGAGAACTACGCGCGCGAGCTCCTCGAGCTCCACACGCTGGGTGTCGACGGCGGATACACCCAGCAGGATGTCATCGAAGTAGCAAGAGTGCTGACAGGTTGGAGTGTTACTCGTCCTGGAGAAGACGCCCTCGGGTTCAAGTTTCGCAAGCGCCAGCACGACACCAAGGCCAAGACGGTGCTCGGGCAGAAGTTCCCTGCTGGCGTCGGCGAGGAAGAGGGGGAGCGCTTGATCCGGATGCTCGCCAGGCACCCCGCCACTGCTCGACACCTGGCCCGCAAGCTGTGTGCGCGCTTCGTCAGCGACGACCCCGCGGACGCTTGCGTCCAGGCAGCCGCTCAGGCGTACATGCAAAGTGAGGGAGACATCTCCCAGGTCATCCGCGCGATCGCCAGTGGCCCCAGCTTCTGGGCGCCCGACGTGCGTGGCGCGAAGATCAAGTCACCCCTCGAGTTGGTGGTCAGCGCCGTGCGAGCCGCCGATGGGCACCTGGACGGTGGAGTGGGGCTGGGAGGCACCCTCGCGGAGCTCGGGCAACCCTTGTTCCTGTACGCGGCGCCGACGGGCTACCCCGAGCGAGGCGACGCGTGGATGGGGCCGGGGCAGGCCCTCTCGCGCATGCGCTTCGGAATTCAGTTCGCTGCGGGTCGAGTCCAGGGGATCAGCTATGACTCGGACCGCGTGCTGCCGCTGCTGCAGGAGCCGGCGCAGGTCACTGCCAACGTCAATCGTGTGTTCTTTGCGGGGACGCTCAGCGCCGAGAGCGCGAGCGACCTGCAGCATGATTCGCGCGGAGCCCATCGGATCGAGTGGAGTGCCGCTCTCGAGACGATCGGCGAGCGTCGGCCCCTCGACGAACTCCATCACGAAGTAGTGGAAGTCGCGCGCCTGTCCGACGTCG
>JAUILJ010000485.1 GCA_030433055.1 Polyangia bacterium | reverse complement strand
GACCGCGCCGCTGATCACGCCGGGGCGGATCAGGGGAAAGGTCACCCGCCGAAACGTCCGCAACGGCCCAGCCCCCAGGCTCATCGACTTCGGGCTAGTCACTCCGCAACGCCTCAGTTTCAGGGGGTTAGGGGAGCACCAGGAGCAGACCTTCGAAGTTCACTACGTGGAACCGAAAGCACAGCTGCAAGTCACTCGTGACGGCGACGGTGCGCTGAACGTCGGTGCCCATTTCCCGGGTATCGATCAGGAGTCGGTGAAGGCGCGCATGAAGCCCGAGGTTCGGATCCGTAGGGCTTATTTGGAGGGTGAACCCGTCGCGGTGGATGGTAGTGCAGTCTTGCTCCAGGCGCACCTCACCCCCGACCCCGCTGGCTCTGCGAGCTACGGCGCGAAGCTGCCGGCGATCGAAGCGGATCACGTCATCGTGTCCGTCGTCGACTCCCAGGGACGCCCGCTGGGAGACGCCACCTGGGATGCCCCCGTTGCCGCCGATGCGCCCCGAATGCGCCTGCGCGCGCCGATGATCGGACCCAGCTTCAGCGCGAGTGGGTTGCACCCCGCGGTGAGCACTCGCCTGTGGTCCGCTCAACGCACGAGCTCCGCGTCTGCCTACGCTGCGGCCGCGAGCAATGATGCGGCTCAGCTCGGCGCGCGCGTCGAGGGCGGCACGGGTCGCGGCTCCTTGCCTCAGCTTGGGTTCGATGCCCAGGTGCCGAGCAACGGCCTGACCGACAGTGAGCACGCCGTGGATACCTTGGCTTGGCTCGGCGCGAGCGTGGAGCTGTGGCAGCCGTTCGAAGGCCGAGGCTCGCTTGGTGTTGCCGCGCGGTACGGGTTGCCCACCCGCGAGGGGGAGCCGAGCGTAGCCGAGCTCGGCGTCGCGTTTGGCCGCGACCTCGACGACTGGTCCTGGCTGGTCAATCTGGGAGGGCGCGCGGCGCTGGCAGAAGCGTCACCCCAGGGTGACGCTTCGGGTTTTCTGATGCTGGGTGCGGACTATGGGCTGACTACCTGGCTGCGCGCGTACGCGCTGCTCGATGTGCATTTGATCGCCGGGGACGAGGCGCAGGTGCCCGGTGGGCTCGCTCCCAGAGGCGGTGTTGGAGCCGGAGTGGAGCTCGGGGAGCGCCCAGTCGATGGGGGGCGCGTGTTCGGCACGCTGGGGCTCCGTGGTTCGGCCTGGGACGACCTGGATAACCCGCTGCTGGCGCAGGTCGGAGTCGGCTTTCGTGGCTTCTAAACCCGAACCTCCGGGAACCACCGTTCGCCTCAGCGGAGGTGACGAGCCGAAGCCCGATGACTCCGAGCTGGCTCACGACGCGACGGTGTACTCTCAGCCCGTGCCAGCCCAGCCGAGCGTGGCTCCCTCTGAGCCGCCCAGCGAGGCTGACTCGGGTTTGTTTGGCGCGTTCTCGAGCGCGCCACCAGAGGCGCTGCGGCCGCGCATCTCTCGCGTACCGACCCAGCGATCACCGGACGCACCGCCGGAATCGTTGCGCGGCGCCGACCGCTCCGACCCGCTCCTCGGACGATGCCTCGCGGAAAAGTACACGCTCACGGGCCTGCTCGGGCAGGGAGCGATGGGTCAGGTCTATCGCGGCGTGCACGAGGCCCTTGGCATCCCGATCGCAGTCAAGGTCATGCGCCGAAGCGTGGCCGGGGACAGCGTCTATCGCCGGCGCTTCGCTCGCGAGGCGCGGGCCGCGTCGCTGCTGGCTCACCCGAACGTCGTGCGGGTGCTCGACTACGGGGAGGACACGGGCACCCCGTTCATCGTGATGGAGTTCGTCGAGGGGCAGGACCTCGACGGATGGCTCGAGCAGCTGCCGTCGCTGCCGAGCCTCGAGCAGGTTGGACACATCTGCGACCAGATCTTGAGTGCCCTGGCGGCGGCTCACGAGCGAGGCATCGTGCATCGCGATCTGAAGCCCGAGAACGTGATGCTCTGTCGCCTCGGGGGCGCTGACGCACAGTGGGTCGCAAAAGTGAGTGACTTCGGTCTCGCACATGTGGATGACCCGCGGGACAGCGGGCCCACCCTCACTCAGCGGGATGCGGTGGCTGGGACTCCGACCTACATGAGCCCGGAGCAGTGTCGCTCCCTAGCGGTCGGTGCGTCCACGGACCTGTACGCGTTCGGTTGTTTGCTCACGACCATGTTGCAGGGGGAACCGCCCTTCGAGGGCGCCACTCCCATCGACGTGATCTCGAAGCAGATGTTCGCTGAGCCCCCGGCTCTCGCCCGCCCGGAGGGGGCGGAGGCGATCCCACCGCTGCTCGAACGCCTGCGATTGCAGCTGCTGGCGAAGAAGGCTCACAAGCGCCCAGCAGACGCGACGGAGGTGCGGCAGCGCTTGACTGAGGCGCTGAATCCCCAGATCAACGCCGAGCGGGTTCCCAATCGCAAGGGCGAAGTGCCGAGCGGTGGTCGTGACGAGCGCAGCGGGCTGCTGGGTGATCACCCGCCAGAGACCTCACCCAGCGCCTTGGAGGCCGGGGAGCTCGGCGTCGTGTTGCAGATGTTGCCAGGTGGAAATGGCGTGGACGAGGCGCTCCGGCTCGGACTGAGCGCCCAGGGGGTTCGACTGGGCACGACGGGGCAGCTCGTCCTGCTGGATGCGCCGGACGCAGCTGTCGCAGCGAGCTGGCTAGCGCAGGCGTCAGAGCGTCGAGCCGTCGTATGTTTGCCCAAGGTCGATACCGCGGGGATCAATGCCCTGATCGCAGCCGGGGCGCTCGAGGTGCTGACTCATCCGCTGGAGTCGGGCACTCTGGCGAGGCGCCTGCGTCGGGCCGCGCGGCGCCGAGGTCGGGGCTGAGCGCGACACTCAAACGCGAGTATGGGCGCGGTCTACCAGCTCCAGCGCCGAGTCGGCGTCCCGAGGACCGATCGCAGTCCCCAGCGTCACGGAGACGTGGACCAGCTCGCCATGGACACGAAATGGCAGGCTGAACGACTCACGCAGGCGCTCGACGAGCGCCCTGGCGTGTTCGGCAGGCTGCGCTCCCCGTGCCCAGGCGATCAAGGTTCCGTCTTCCAGCAAGGTGCCCAGATCCGATGGGCCCAGGCAGTCGACGAACCGCGCCATGAGGGCCTCGGACAGAATCCTCGCGGATTCTCCTGTGTACAGCTCGCTCTCGTCTTCGTGGCCAATGCACAAGCGCACCAGCGGTACTTGCGCCTGGGACGGTAACGCTCGCTGCAGCGCTTCGGTGATCGTTGCGAGCATGCGATAGCGGTTGACCAATCCGACGCCAGGCACGCGACCGGAAGCCTTCAGGCGGAAGTTCGCCCGTTCCAGGGCGTGCTTCACGCTGCGCGCCAGGCGGCGAGCGGACTGGTTGGAGGCGTCCGCGGCGCCCTCCTCCAGCATCACCGTGGGGCAGGCCGGAGCTGCCTGGCTGAGCCGAGTGACGGCGTCTACCCAGCGCTGGTCCGAGGGGGCCAGAGCGACCAGGTTCACCGCGTAGTCGTGGCGCCTCGCCTGGTCGGTGGCGCGGTCCAGGTCGTCTACATGGTGCACCTTCGCGCCGCGTCCCCACACGGACTGGATGGTGCGCCGGACGACGAAGGCGCGCTCCGTATCGGGCATCACGAGCAGGATGGGCCCACCGAGCGGGGGGGGAGGCTCCGAGATGCGTACCGCGCCCTGGCCGGAGAGCAGCCGCAAGATGCGGGGCTCAGCCGCGTCGGCGGCTTGCTCTTCAGGGGGCAGGGATAGGTTGCTCACGGGATGCTCGGGTCTTCGCGCTCAGCTGTGCGTGGGGGTGGGAGGCCAGATTGGCCTCGACGTATCTGTAGAACGGCTGAGCGGCCCGCAGATGGAGTCCATATTCTGCGTTTTCGTGAGTGCTGCTCCGTTCCTGCTGCGAAAACCCTGGGTTGCTGGCATCGCGCCCTTACAGTTTCGACCATGAGCGACTCACCGAAGGTGTTCTCCTCTCTGGAGGAGGTTCAGGCGGCCGTAGGCACGGAGCTGGGCCCGACGGACTACATCGAGATCAGTCAGGAGCGAGTGAACCAGTTCGCAGACGCCACCGGCGACCACCAGTGGATACACGTCGACGTGGAGCGAGCAAAGCAGGGCCCATTCGGAGGCACCATCGCCCACGGCTACCTCACGCTGTCCCTGTCGAGCTACTTCATGCCCCGATTAATCCGCGTGGAAAATATTTCGATGGGGCTGAACTACGGCGTGAACAAGGTGCGCTTCCCTGCGCCGGTGCGCGTCGGCAGTCGGATGCGAGCGCACGGAAAGATCGCGAGCGTTGAAGACGTGAAGGGCGGCGTCCAGGTGTGCATCGTCATCACGCTCGAGGTCGAGGGGCAGGAGAAGCCGGCCTGCGTGATCGAGTCGTTGAGTCGGTTCCTGGCGTGAGAGACGTCGCGCCTCTCCCCCAAACCCGGCCCTGCTACTTGGTCACGCTCAGCCTTCGCTGCCGGGGCGCAGCGGCTGGAAGACCTTGGCACCTTCCTGAGCGACCTGGGCCGACGTGCGGCCGAAGCGGCGCTCCTTGGTGGCGTAGCGACGCACGCACTCGATGAAGGTGTCTTCCTTGAAGTCGGGCCACATGATGTCGAGGAACGCGAGCTCGGCGTAGGCTGCCTCGAACAACAAGAAGTCGCTGAGGCGCGCCTCACCGCCCGTGCGGATCAACAGGTCCACGTCGGGCAACGAGTGCGTGGTCATTTCCCTGTGGAAGAAGTTCTCGTCGATCTCTTCAGGCAGCACCAGGCCGGCGCGAGCACGCACGGCCAGCGCGCGGGCGGCGTTCACGATGTCCTGTCGGCCACCGTAGGACAGGGCCAGGCTCAGCGTCATGCGGTCACCGTCGGAGCAGTAGTCGATCACGTGCTCGACCGCGCGCCGGGTGTGGCTCGGGAGATCCTCGATCTCGCCCACCACGTTCACGCGAATGCCGTTCTCACGCAGCTCCGCCTTCTCTTTCTCGGCGAACTCCACGAGCAGTCGCATCAGGGCTTCGACCTCGATGCTCGGGCGCTGCCAGTTGGCGTTGCTGAACGCGTACAGCGTCAGGTACTCGATCTCCTGCTCGCGACACGTGGTCACGGCCTCGCGCACGGCGTTGGCACCTTCGGCGTGCCCCTCGGCGCGCTCCAGACCTCGCGCCTGAGCCCAGCGGCCGTTGCCATCCATGATGATGGCGACGTGGCGGGGACGAACGGCTTTGTCGAACAGTGGATTGGCTTCTTTCACGAATGACCTCGAAGGATGTTCGGACCTCGCGAGAGGCGGGGCCTCGAAGGGCTGGGCGCCACGACGAGCGGCGTCACCAGTAAGCTAGAGGAGCTTTGCGCGGATCCTCGGCAGGGAGTGTGGAGGTTTCGAGGAGAACCGAGAGGCTAGCCCTGCGTACCCACGGTCCGCTGAAATAGCCTGTGTTTCCTTGGGCTTGCCTGGGGGTGAGGGGAACCGACCAAGCGTCCGTGCTGCGCCTTCGAGTGCCAGGGCTGGCCGACTTTACGCCGCCTGCGACACGAGGTCGCAGGCTCCTGCCGCTGGGCCCAATCCAGGCGCGACCGCCTCGTATCGCGTTCGCTCAGTCGCGGGTGAAGCTCCCTCCGACCTTGAGCGCCACGTCGCGCAGGCTCGCGTGAGGCAGCGTCAGGCGGAACTCCACCTCGGGTGGTCCCGGCCTGACCAGCTCCACCTGGCCGCTGTGAGCCTCAGCCACCGCCCGCGCGATGCCCAGGCCCAGGCCGGTGCCACCCTTGTCTTGCCGTGTGGTAACGAACCGCGCGAACACGCGCTTGACCATGCGCGTGGGCACCTGACCTTGGTTGATCACGCGCAGCGTGACGTTGTCCTTCTGGCGCTCGAGCAGCACCTCGATGGGCGTCTCCTTCGGGGAGTGCACGAGGGCGTTCTCCAGCAGGTTCACTATCGCGCGGCTGAGCCAGGTCGCGTCTCCGCGCACCTTCGCGTCCTTCTTGACGCTGACGTCGAGGCGCTCGCGATCTTCGAGTCCCTTGACGGAAGCGACGAGGAGGTCCCCCATGTCCAGCACGTCGAACTCTTCGATGCCGCGAGCCTCGATCTGCGCCAGGTTCAGCAAATCGCTGAGCAGGCGCTCGATGCGCGCCGTGGCCTCTCGGATGCGTTTGACGAAGCGCCGCGCCTCGTCCGGCTCTTCCAGCGCTCCACCTTCGTCCAGGATCTCCGCGCTCGCGCGTATGGCCGCGACTGGGTTCTTCAGCTCGTGGCTCAGATCTGCGGCGAACGTCTCCACGAACGGGCGACCTTCCAGCTGTCTCCGCATGGAATCGATGCTCTTGGTCAGCTTGGTGACCTCGCGCCCGAACGCCGGGGGCGGCGCCGCGGTGCGCTCACCGGCGCTGACCCGCTCGCTGAACTCAGTCAGCGCCACGATGGGCCGCGCGATGGTGTGT
>JAUILJ010000484.1 GCA_030433055.1 Polyangia bacterium | reverse complement strand
ACCATCGCCCCTTGGCTCTCTTCTAATAGGTGGCGCTCATTCAACAGGCTTTCAACCGGGCCAAATTTGTCGAGATAAAAGCTCTCGCCCAGTACAATGTCGAACTCGATGCCGAGCGCTGAGTAGATGCCCTGAAGCTCTTTGAGCGTCAGATCACGAAACCACTCCCACAGCTCGACCGCCTCGGAATCGCCCTCCTCTAAGCGCTTAAACCACTCCCGGCCCTGGTCGGCTAGCGAGGGGTCGTCTTCCTCTTCTGAGTGAAAGCGCACGTAGAGCTCGTAGAGGTTGGCGATGGGGTCGCCTTTTAAAAACTCAGCCGACCCCCAGAGTTTGTAGGCGGCGATCACCTTACCAAACTGAGTCCCCCAGTCGCCTAGGTGGTTGATCGACACGGTGTCGTAGCCGAGGTGCTTAAAACTGCGGGCCAGCGCGTTGCCAATCACCGTTGAGCGCAAATGGCCAATGCCAAACGGCTTGGCGATATTGGGCGAAGAGTACTCCACCAACACCCGCTTGCCTGTGCCCAGCTCTTTTCGACCCACCTCCTCTTGGGTGTAGATCTCGTTGGTCGTCGCACCGATGGCGAGGAAGCGGATCGCTTCGTCGAGGGTGCGAATACCGTAGCGCTGTAGCTGCTCGGCGGTGATGGTCATGCTGGTCGCCGGCGCGGCCCGCGCGGTCTGCGATGACTGCGACGCGCTGGTGACCACCTTCTCCTCGAGCAGCCCCTCGAGGTCACTCAGCTCCTCAGCGCTGGCGCGGCCGGCGCACAGGAATAGCAACGCGCAGGCGAGTGTGCCGGTGCCTAGCGGCAACGCGCGGCGGCTCACCGGTACACCTTCATCAGCTTGAGGACCTTCGACC
This sequence comes from Polyangia bacterium, assembly GCA_030433055.1. GTDB lineage: Bacteria > Myxococcota_A > Polyangia > Polyangiales > Polyangiaceae > JAHBVY01. Next base: position 5,567 of record JAUILJ010000484.1, on the reverse strand, counting down.
GAAACGCCACGTTCTGGCGCTTCGCCTGCTCGAGGTCGAGCAGCATCTTGGGCTTGCTCGACACCAGGTCGAAGCCCAACACCAGGCCGGGAACATCGGACGCGACACTAGCTACGGATAGTACGTCGCTCCCATCCAACTCCGAAGCGATGTCCTCCAGGGAGTCACGAAAACCCGGCGCGAAGTACACGATGGCGATGCGCTCGCTGGCGACCAACGCGCGCAACTCAGCGGCGTTCTCGTAGTCGTAGGTGCGGACACGCAGCGCCCGTCCACCGATGTCGTCGAGCTTACCGAGCTCGCGAGCCATCTCGCCGCTGACTCGCTTCGATAGCGGATCCCCCGAGCGCCGCACGACCAACACCTCGACGCGGTCTCCAGCCCGAGCCTTGAAGTGTCGGTCGTAGGGCGCGACCTTCCCCAGCAGCTTGACCTGCAAGTCGATGGGCACGCGGATCGACTGCGCGACGGCAACTCGAGGCGCGCACAACGCGACGCACACCAGGAGGCCCTGGCTCAAGACTCGCCGTCGAGAAATCCCCACGGCTCTCACTTCACTCCAGGAAGCGAAAGGTCGCAACGCAGATCATCCAAACCGACAGTACGACGAGGCGAGCCCGAGCTTTAGTCTACGCCACTCGGTGTTCACGAGCCGCACCCAGTCGGGAGCTCCAGATCGCTGAAGCGCACACTGAGCCCCCACGTAGGTCTACGCCGCGACCAGCGAATTTTCGCCGAGCAGCGCCTCGATGCAAGGCAACACGCCGTGCTCGAGCGTTGACCTGCGCAGGGCAATCTGTTGCGTTGGGGAAACGCGACCGTAGGCGGTGAACGCCCCTGTCGACGTACCGCGCTGCACGCGATCACTGCTTCCCTCGTTGTCTCGAAGCTGGACGAGCCGGCTCAGCGTCTCCGCACGCATTCGGGTCAATAGCTCTGACCGCGCAGGAAGCTCGAGCTGAGCGAGCGACCAGGCCAGCACACGCCAGGCAAGCTCAGCGTGGTTTGCTTCGTCCGCGGCGATACCGCGCAACACAGCGCGTGTGTCACCGTCCGAGGCGAGCTCAGCGCCGGCTTCAGCGATCAGCGCTGCCATGCTCTCCCCCAAACAACCTTCAACGAACGTGCACCAGGCGAAGTCCTGAAGGCTGCGAGGCTCGAGCGCGCCATCCAGCGCGAGCGGCCCCGGCCCAAGCTTCGTCCCGGCGAACCTGGATGCCATACGGAAACACTGTTCGGCGTGACGCTGCTCGTCCAATCCAGCTAGTTGCGAGTCTCGCACCAGGTCGCCCGGGGCACCAAACGAGAGCAGCTCCAGCGTAAGCCGCGCAAAGGCCGCCACGGAGGCGTGCTCCATACGGGCGTCGTCGAGCCAGGCATCGACCAGGCGACCAGCGATGGCGGGAGCCACCGGGGTCGGCTGCAGCTCATCGCCGCCGAGCCAGTCGCTGCGCGATACGACCGAAGCCACCCGCGCTTCCGCCCCCACGACGAACGGTCGCCCGCCGCCGCACGCATACATCGACTGGTAGCAGCAGCTGCCGTTGAAAGGCGACGCATCGAGCCAGTAGTCCACGAAGCCATCTTCGCAGAAGTTCGGAGTGCGATCCGCGTCGAGCCACAGGGGGCAACCGTTCTCGTCCAGCTCGGAGCCTTCTCCTCCCGGAACCGAACTGGGGTCGAAGCAGGTCGTCCACGTCGCGCAGAAGTCGCACACGACCTCGCCCTCCACGCTGAACGCCGGTACGCCACCGGCGCCCGCGCTGCCACCAAAGCCTGCGTTCCCCGCCTGGCCGCCTTGCGCCGTACCCGCCTGGCCACCTTGCGCCGTACCCGCCTGGCCACCTTGCCCCGTGCCCCCTTGGGTGCTGCCTCCCTGGGCACTGCCGCCACCTTGGGCACTGCCGCCCTGGGCGCTGCTGCCGCCCTGGGCGCTGCCGCCGCCCTGGGCGCTCCCGGCCTGTCCGCCGGACGACGCGCTACCGCCACTCCCAGCAGAAGCGCCGCCCCCCGCGGTCCCACCGCTGCCGAGATCACCCATCGCCTCGCCGCCGCAGCCTACCAGACCAGCCGCAACCAGCAGCGCCAGGCAACGCCCCTGCAGCCGCCCGCTCTGGGCAAACGCCCACTCATTCAACCCCTGCTCCCGCTTCAAGTCCGCCATGAGCCCTCCGATGGTTCCCACTCTTCACCAATCGCGCTCTGATCGCCATCTGAATGATCCGAATGCATCGTGCGAACGATTGGAACGATCTCAGGAGCCGAGGAACGTGGTGCGCGGCGGCGTTCGTGACTAGCCTGAAGCGATGCGCCCCGACCTGGAAGCCATCCTCGAGCGCCTGCTGAGCCAGAGCGAAGCCGAAGGCTTCGTCGCCCTCGACGCCATCGGTGAAGCCGTCGGCGCGATGAGCATCACCCACGCGGAAATCGAAGCGCTGATCGACGCGCTCGAACAGGCGGGGCGTCAAGTCGACACGCGCGAGACGGGCAGCGCCGTGGTGCACCTGAGGGCGGTGCTGGTCGCCGCTCGAGAACTCAAAGCGTCTGGCAGCCCGCGCCCGACGCTAGAGCAAATCGCCGATCGCAGCGGCCTCAGTCGCCAAGCCGTGGGGCAGGCGCTGGCGCTGGCGCGAGTCATGCAGCGCTAGCCACCCGGCGGCGCAGGCTGCTCTCCCCCCAAGCTCTGAATGGTCTTATCCCCAGGGTAACAATCTTGGGTCCGATCGCCGATCCCTGGAAAGTGCTCCAACCGAGAGCTGGGGCGGCGCTCAGCGCGCGTACGGGTTCGCCAGCTCTTCCATGCGCTTGGCGGCCGCCTTCTCAGGGGGCTTCGGCTTCGAAGTGCAGCGCAGCGCACACATCAGGTCACTCGGGGAGCACCCGCACGACCTGGCGCGGGCCCTGCGCAGGCCAGTCTTCGTCTGCTTGAGGTCCTTTTCCTGTTTCTCCAGGCGGCTCTTCGCTTCAGGGTCGGCGCTGGGGTCCGCTGCGGCCGACGCGACCGCTGCCAGGGCGGAGTCCAGCTTCTTTTCAGCCTCGCCAAGGTTCCCGTCCTTGTAGGCTTCTCCGGCTTGGCGCAAGGCGCCCAGGGTGTGATTGCGCTGCAAGCGCTCGTTCACGATCGGGTCCACCGAAGTCAGCTGTGCCTCCTGGTCGGTGAACTTCACGCCGACGTCGAGGTGAGACTTCAGCGGCACACGAAGTTTTCCTTGAGGAATTTTAGCGCTCAGATCGATTCCGATCTGACTCAGCTGGCCGCTCTCGGAGCCTTCGAGCGCGAGCTCCAGGAGCAACGTCTTGCGATCTCCAGCCGTGAAGGTTCCGAGCGGGACTCTCAACGTCTGGCCCTGCTGCTGCACCGCGCGGTCGTAGACCTGGGTCACCGTCACCCCCTCGGGCAGGTGGAGCACCAGCTCGCTCTCCAGCGCACGCGCGGTGACCAGCTCGGCGAACTCCTTTTGAAACACCGAAGCGAGCTCGGTCGCGTCGCGGACGAAGTGATGCCGCCCATCCGATGCGGCGGCGAGCTCGGAGAGCACCCGTTCGTCATAGTCGACGTCGACCCCGATGCTGCTTATCGAGACGTTGTCCAGCTTGGCCCGCACTCCCAGCTGACGCAGGTCGGCGAGCTTGGTCAAACCCCGGTTCGCCTCTCCATCGCTGAGTAGCAGCACGTGGGGGACGCTGCCGACGCTGGACTTGAGGAGCGCGAGCGCCTTCTCGAGCCCGCACGAGATGCAGGTGTCCCCCTGGGTCTGGATGCGCGAGAGCGCTGATTCGGCCAACCGCCGCCCTTCGGCATCGATGCGGGTGGGGGCGAGGAGCTGCTCTGCCGCGACGTCATAGGCGATAACGGTCAAGCGATCCCCATCCCGCAGCTCGCTGACCAGCCGACGAGCAGCCACCAGCGCCTGAGAGATGCGCTTGCCCTTCATCGACCCCGAGCGATCGATGACCAGCGCGACATCCAGCGGCAACGCGGTGTCCTCGCCGGGACGATCTTCGGGGCTCACTTCGATCAGCAGCTGCGTCGTCGACGACTGACCCGCCGGCAGCACCCGCTGGCCGAAGCGCGCCTGCACCCGCAGGGGACCCTTGAGTTCCGCCACTTCAGGCGGCGGCACGAACGCCTCCAGCGTAGGAGTGTCCGCCGCCGCGCTGGCTGTCGCATCCACCGGAGCCCAGAGCCACGTGCAGACGCTGGTAGCCAGCGCACCTACCAGGGACCACCCCGCCAATCCAGCCAGTCGCATCGTCAGACCCTCCCGCAGCCTAGGTTATACGGACACCGGGGCGGGAGGATCCATTGGGAGGTCGCTACTTGATCACCGGCGCATCCGAACAGGTCTGAATCTCCATGATCAGGTACATCATGATCTTCTCCTGCAGCGCCAGCTGATCCCCGCTCTCGCTGCTCGAAGTGTGGGTGTGGTAGACCGTGAACAGGACTTTTCCGCAGTGATAGTCCCAGGAGACGGTGGCGGGGTTGGGGCTGCTTGGTGCAGGTGTGTCGCCGCTCATCCACACCTTCGGCAGTGCCTTCACCGGAGCGCCGTTCTCATCGACACCAATCTGGCCCTCGCCGAGCGCGTAGATACTATTCCAGGCTCCCTGCAACTGGATGACGCCGCCGGGGTTCACGCTGGGTAGTGCGAGCCAGCCTCCGAAGTCCGAATCCCCAGGGATACCAGTGAAGTCGTAGTCGCTCTCCCAGTCGTTGCATGTGCCGACAGAGGTGTTGCTTCCGTCTCCGCAGATCTCCCCACCGGAGGGCGAGCTGTTGCGCACGAAATAGGAGAGGAAATCGGGCCAAACTTGCTCGGCGAAGTCATAGCTGAAGTCGTCGATGTACAGCTTTCCACCCTCGCGCACGTAGCGCTCGAGGTTCTGCTTCGCGCTCGCGTCGGTGGGCATGTCCGCGCCGCACGGAAACACGATCAGGTTGTACTTGCTGAGTTCAGCGTAGTTGCCCAAGAGGTCCATCGCGCTCCCACCGCTGAACACGCCGGTCTCGTAGAGCTTGATCTCGTTGCTGTAATCGAAGCCCAACGCGGACCACATCGGTTCTTGATCTTCGTAGGCACCCTCCAAGATAGCGACCTTGGGAATGTTGTCGCCCAGGCCGGCCTCCGTGGAGTGGGGCAACGTCGTGAGCTCCGGCTTGGGCGCGCTGGGATCCGCGGGCTCCAGGTTCATCACACCCGAGCCGTCATCCACCACCTCAATCTGCCGTACGCGGCGGAACTCACCCTTCTGAATCGTGAGGTACCAGGTGCCGGGCGACAACGAGAGGTCGAACGTTCCATCGACCGGGTTGGCGATCACGTTGGGCACACCATCGGCGATCTCCACGCATTCGTTGCAGTAGAGCGCCTGCGGCAACGGGCTTGGAGCGCTCGCGAAAGCCATCACCGCAGCGCCCGGGATCGGGAAGCGGTTCTCCACGGAAGTGCTAGGCATGTCGGCGCCAGGACTCCAGATCGTGCCGCGCACGCTGTCGCAACCACCGCCTGCAGCAAGCATCCATCAGAGCAGGTTGTCGCCGACTACTTGAACCAGAAGCGCTG
>JAUILJ010000483.1 GCA_030433055.1 Polyangia bacterium | reverse complement strand
CTCGAAATAGGCTCTGGCCGCCGCCTGGTCGGTCACGCGGCGCACCTCCTGGGCAGCGGCGCACAGGTCTTCCCGAGGTACCTCGGGGATACGCAGAAGGTCGAGCCCGGTGAGCCCGGAAGCATCGACGAAGAAGCGCGCGTCGATGGGGCCCTGATTGGTACGCAAGCCGCTCCCGTCGAAGGCCTCGGCGCGCACCGCGTCGCGCAGCTCGGCTCCCGCGGCTCGCGCCTCACGTTGCAGGCGGCTCACGAGGTGACGCATGTCCACCTCCACGACCTCCTCATCAGCCAACGACAGGCGCTCGGGCCCCCAGCCGCACACCAGATGAAACGTGCCGTGCCCGCCCCGCAGCTCGGGGGCTCGCGGCCGCTCGATGCCAGCGCGGTCGAAGGCGCTGAGCGCGACGCCGTTGACCCAGTGCGCTCCCGCAGCGTCGAGCGATCTGCGTTCGACCCCCAGAGTCGATAGGCCTCGCCGCGCGCACTGCAGGGCAACCGCTGCACCGGCCGTTCCCAGGCCGACGATGCAAACATCGTACTTCACGGCGTCTCCTTAGCACGGCCCGAGGAGGCGGCGCAGGCGCTCCACGCATCCCCCGAGGTAGCGTCGAGGTACGGCGTCGGTTAGCGTTCCTCACATGTCCGATCTCGAAGCTCAGATCGCTGCACTCGACAACTGGGAGCGGCGCGGCGACCGGCTGTACAAGCAGTTCAGGTTCGCAGATTTCGTCTCCGCCTTCGGCTGGATGGCGCAGATGGCACTGGTCGCCGAGCGCATGAACCACCACCCGGAATGGAGCAATGTCTACAACCGCGTCGAGGTGGAGCTGACGACTCATGACAGCGGCGGGATCAGCGAACGCGACGTGGCGCTGGCACACGCCATGGATCGCGCCGCAGCGAAGCTCTGCGACTGATCCATCATGATGTACCTCTGGCTTGCGTTGCCCTTGGCAGTCTCCATCGCCGTGAGCTTGCTCGCGCAGATGGATCGCAAGCGCATCACCAGGGCACCGCTGCCGGAGGATCTGGGCGAATGGACCACCGCAAGCGACCTGGGGGCCGGCTGGGAGCGCCGGGTGCTGTTGGTCCCCGGGGGGATCCGCGGGGATAAGCTGATCGAGCAAACGCGCCGACGTGAAAACGCGAGCATCGTGGAGGTGGGCAAGGAACGCTTGCTCCGTCGGGTCTAAGCGACGCTCTTGCTCTACCCAGCGGGGTACGTCGCGACATTCAGTAGCCCCTCCCGGACTCGAACCGGGATGCCCGTGAGGGCGAGGGATTTTAAATCCCCTGCGTCTGCCATTCCGCCAAGGGGCCTTGGTGGTTTTCGGGGCAACTTGGGGTCAAGTTTGCCCCCGGGCGGCGGAGTCTCATTCACATCTGCGGGTTGTGCAAGGTTCAGGAATGCTCGGTCGCTACCGCCCCTCGATCCGCGTGGCTCTGAGCACCAAGAGCAGCTCCCGTCAGCGTCTGGGAGGTAGGACGCACCGAAGGTTGCGCGCTGTTCGATCACACGCGCTCACCGTCGAGAATCAAGTCGTCCTTCGGTGCGCATCGGATCGACGCAAGCGCTAGAGTCTGGTGATGGCGAACCGCTGGCTCCTACTTCCTGTGTTGCTTTTCGGCTGCGCCACCCAACGGACGCCTGCGGCGCCCCCTCCAGCGCCCGAGGAGCCGATGAGCGAGACTCGACCGAAGGACGACTCGGCTCCGGCAAAGATCCACACCTGCCCACCCCCGCAGTACGGCAACCGGGTCGTGCGTGGACAGGCGTCCGGCGATGCAGGCTGCGAGCCAGCAGAGCGAGAAACACAGCAGTAGCCTGGCGCACGAGCCTCCACCGCAGCCCACTGCCCCGCGCGGCACCTCGACGGTTCCGATCGCCGCGCAAACTCGGCGCGCCCCGGCACCTCGTGACAGCAAGGCCTCGCTCGTCTGGTAGCCGTGGCGAGGCCCACATGTGAAGCTGTCGACTGGCTGCGCCCGCACCTCGCGGGCCTCGAGGGGAGCAACGTGAGCAAGCTAGTCTTCTTGAGTGACGTGCACATCGGAGTGGGCGCACCCACCAACTGGTTCCAGACGGATATCCACACGCCCATGCTGCTGGCCATCCTGGAGCATGTGGAGCGAGAGGCGGATCGAGTCGCGGAGTTCGTGATCCTCGGCGATTTGGTGGATCAATGGACGTACGTCCCAAGCGCACGCCCACCAGCGCCCGAGGCGATTCGCGAAGCGAACCCTGTGTTGTTCGGTGCTGGGGTCGGTGGCGGCGCCTTCGGCAGCCTGAGCAAGGCCCTAGGGGAGCGCATGACCTACGTTCCCGGCAACCACGACTTACTCCTCGGGGAAACGGGAGTGCGAACGCTACTGGGCACTGACGCGCGCTTCAACGCGGAGCTGCTGTATGAACCCGGCCTCGGCAAGAGCCGCGTCCTGTGCACCCACGGGCACCTGTTCTCGGTGTTCAACGCGCCAGACCCCAAGGGGCCGAGCAACTTGCCGCTCGGGCACATCGTGACCCGACTCGCCGCCCTGTGGGACAGCCAGAACCTGAAGCCGGGGCAGAGCGTCGCGAACCTGCCCGATACCGGCTCGCCCACTGGCTGGCGCTTCGACAAGAACGAGCTGGAGACACTGATCGTCGACGTGGTTCAAGGCGACGCTTCGCTGGCGGAGCTGGTGGTGGACGGCTTGCTGAAGGCGACGGGGCAAACGCGCGAGCTGCCCATCACCTTGCTCGATGGCAGCACGCTCACCGCGGGCCAGGCCATCGACCTGTATCGGGACTCCTTCAGCCGCTTCAGCGACCCTAGGCAATTCCCCGCGGCAACATACGGAAATGAGCCGGCGTTCTTTGCCCTGTGGGACTGCGACATGAACGACAAGCTCGGGCATTTCGCCGGGATCTTGGGGGAGAAGCACCGTGTCGTGATCATGGGGCACACCCACGACCCCTCCGAACAGCTGGGCACCCGCCTCTTCACTCCAGAGTTCGCGTACGCGAACAGCGGCTTTGGCTGCCCTTCGCTGCCCGATCTGGCGCGCCCACAGCAGCCGAAGCACGTCACCTTCGTGGAGCTGGAGCTCGACGCGAGCCCCGGCGGCAAGGAGCAGTGGCGCCTCGATGTGCGCTACGTGACCCGTTCTGCGAGCGGGTTCGAGGTGGCGGAGGCGCCGCTCGCCAGCGAAGTCATCAACTTCTAAAGGCGAGCGGCACACTGCTGGGCGCTCAGAGCACCGGCAGAGCCACCCGCGCACCAATTTCCTCAAGGAACTCGCACCGCGAAAGCATACGCTGCCCATCCGCGCCTCGCAGCGCAACGCTCCCCGATGAGACCTCGCGTGCTCCAAGCACCGCAAGCTCCGCGACTCCGGCCTCGTGAGCCTGCGCGATGCGCCGACCCAGGCTCTCCGAGGACGCATCCATATCCGCTCGGATCCCCACAGCGCGGAGGTCCTCGAGCAGGCTCTCTGCCGCCTCGCGCTGGGCTTCTGAGATGGGCAACACTCGGATCTGCCGCGGCGCGAGCCACAGCGGCAGACGACCCGAGTGGTGCTCGAGCAGGATCCCGAGGAAACGCTCCAGGCTCCCGCACAAGGCCCGATGCAGCATCACCGGCCGCTGGCGTGATCCATCGCTCGCCACGTACGACACGTTGAAGCGGCTCGGCATGAACAGATCGAACTGGATGGTGCCGCACTGCCACTCGCGGCCTTGTCGGTCGCGCATGCCGAACTCGAGCTTCGGTCCGTAGAAGGCGCCGGCTCCCGCTTGCACCACGTACTCCCAGCCCAGGCGATCGAGCACCCGCGCCAGCAAGGCCTCGCCTTCGTCCCACTCGGAGTCACTCCCCGCGCGATCGTCGGGGCGTGTGGAGAGCGCGACCGCGAGCTGTTCGAAGCCACACGCCCGGTAGAACGGCAGCACACCGCTCAAGAAGCGCTCGACCTCCGCCTCGGCCTGTTCCGGAGCGCAGAGGATGTGCCCATCATCTTGTGTGAACTGACGCAACCTCAGCAGTCCCTGAAGTGCTCCGCCCGCTTCATCCCGATGCACCAGACCGAACTCCGACAACCGCAGTGGCAGATCGCGGTACGACGGCGCCATGGCCTTGAACACCCCCAAGTGCCCAGGGCAACTCACCGGCTTGAGCGCGCACTCGTCGGCCGCGTCGGCTTCTCCGAAGCAGAACATATTCTCACGGAAATGCGCCCAGTGGCCGCTCGCCTCCCACACGCCGCGGCGCATGAGCTGGGGCGAGCGCACCTCCGCGTAACCATCGCGCTCCATCACTTGGCGCACGAAGGCCTCCAGGGCGCGATAGAGCTGCCACCCGGCTGGGTGCCAGAACACCATGCCGGGCGCATCCGGTTGTTGATGAAACAATCCCATACGCTTCGCCAGCGCGCGGTGATCGCACGCGTCCAGGGCTCCTGCCGGCTGCGCTGAAGCTGACTCTGCTGCTATTTTTTCGGGTGAGATGAGATTCGGGCTTTCCATGGCACTCTTCCGCGGCATTGCGCGGCCTCCTGTAATGACTCCGCACGGAACACAGCCGTAGGTCACCAGGTGCCGGTCCTCGGGCGCACGTCCAGCGTTCGTCAGGGTGTGAACACCCCACGCCGGCGCGCACCTGAAGGCGCCATCACCCAGCCGAAGTCGCCCGCAGCACTCGGGGGTCACCGCTCCCGCCTTCACGAGACCGGAGCGCCCTGTCCACTGCAACCGACGCAGACCTGCGACTCACGACATCGCGGCCCGCGGGGTCGGTCTTGCGTGGACTTCTCTAGTTACTCACAGCGTACACGCGACCGAACCACCGCGAACCGCGGTGATAGTGGTGGTCGTCGTAGTGAGCTTGCGAGCCATTTCCGTGCAGTATAGCCAAGTCGACTCGAAGCGCCAGCGCATTGAGCAGGGATGCGTCTGACGCCCAGCACACAGTCAACCGCTGAGCACGCCCGAAGCCCTAGGCAGGTTCGTGAGCGCCAGGAGTAGACGCGAGCCGCCGCCCGGGTTTGGACCTCGCCGAGTGAGCGCACAGACTCGAGCCGACGAGCGCGAAAGAGCCAGCAGAGGCGCGCTCCTCGTGAGCGCTGTGCACCTGCTCGCAGACGCACGCCAAGAGCCGTTGCTGGTCCCTTAAGCGTCCCCAATCAACAGCTGCGACGCTGTGTCCCACACTCGCCAGAGCCGATAGATTCTTCTAACCCGTTGAAATACAACAAAGTTCCGTAACGGAACCCCGCGAACCTTCACACAGACGCTTGCTGAATTTGAAATCCACATTCAAATAGACCCTGAGTTCTTGATGACCCTCGACAGCGCCCACATCGGAGAGCACCTCAGGATCCAGCAGGTCGCTGGCGAGCGGGCGTTCCGGCGACGACTCCTGGAGCTTGGCCTGGTGCCCGGCACACGAGTCGAGCTCAAACGGATCGCACCCCTCGGCGATCCAGTCGAGCTGCTGGTTCGAGGCTGCAGCCTCTCCATTCGCCGCGCGGAAGCACGGTTCATCCACGTCTCGCGCGAAGGCGCGAGCGATGTCTCGCGTCGCCCGGTCGCCGCGTGCTGCGCCGGCGGAGACGCTCTACCCCCAGAAGAGTCCCTCCAGCTCGAAGAAGAAGGAAGCGCCGCGTGACTCAGAAAGAGGTCGAGCCTGAAACGGGGTTCGACCGGGTAGCCAGAGCACCGCTAGGCGACGAGCCCTGGGTAGTGCTGGTCGGCAACCCCAACGTCGGCAAGACCAGCTTGTTCAATCGCCTGTCCGGCGAGCGAGCCCGCGTCGGCAATTACCCTGGGGTAACGATCGAGCGACGCGAGGCCAAGCTACGGTTACCGGACAAGAGCGTCGCACGCCTCGTAGACGTACCCGGCACGTACTCGCTGAGCGCGCGCTCCGGGGAGGAGCAGATCGCCCTCTCCTCGGTGCTGGGCATCGGCCAGAACCCGACGCCGCATCTGGTGGTGGTCGTCGTCGACGCCGGCCAGCTGATCCGCAACCTGTATCTGGTACTGCAGCTCATCGAGCTGCGGCTGCCCCTCATCGTCGCGGTGAACATGCTGGACGAGGTGGACGAGCCGGTCGCCTTGGACACGCTGAGCCAGGAGCTCGGCGTGAGCTGTGTCGCGACCAACGGGCGCACCGGGCAGGGCGCGGAGGACCTGCGCAACGCCATCGGCAAGGCGCTGGAGCGCCCTGAGTTTCCCGGCGTGCTGGCAGTCGACTACCCCGCGTCGCTGCGGGCGCGAGTGGCTCAGGTCGCGGCGAAGGTCCCGGACCAGTGGCTGCACTGGCGCACCGACCGCGTCGCTGACGCGGATCGCGACGCGCGGCGTGAGTCTCTCGCGCTGTGGAGCTTGACCAGTATCGAAAGGGACGACGAGCTCACCGACATCCCCGAGGACTTGCGGGCAAGAGTCCTGGAGCTCGAAGCAGACGGCGAGGACA
>JAUILJ010000482.1 GCA_030433055.1 Polyangia bacterium | reverse complement strand
GCGGCTATTCGATCCTCAACCTCCGGCTCCACGGCGACGAGCTGAGCATCCTCACTGGGACTCTGCCGGCGCTGGGTCATCCGTCGGGCAAGCAACTGCTCGACGATTTCGTGGCGCAGCACGCCTGGATTGGCGAGCGGCTCTTCGGTGGTTCTCGGGCCATCCCCTTGCGCTCACCGCGTGGCTGCCTGGCTCAGGGTAACGTTGCAGCGATCGGCGACTCCGTGGGCCAGGTATTCGCTGCGCACGGTTCGGGGATCGCTGTGCAGCTGGAGTCCTCCAAGATCCTTGCGGAAGCAATCCGGGCGGGCGATCTGGAGCGCTACTCCCGCGGTTGGCAAGATCAGTTCGGGCTCACCTTCAAGGTCTACGACTGGTTTCGTCGCTTCAGCCAGACGCTCACCTCGCAGGAGCTGACCGAACTCTTGCGGTCCGGGCTCCTAGACGAGCGGAGTGTGATCGCCGGGCTCCACCAGGAGCTACCCAGGGCCAGCCTGAGCGAGCTCGGCGCCAAGCTGCCAGCGTTGTGGGAGCAACGCTGGGTGCTGGGCCGCGCCCTGAGTGTGATCGCTCGTGAACTGGCTTGAACGTCGCCACTCGCGCCGCCGTTCGCGCCTCGCGCTCTGGCTCTCCGTCTGGGTTTGGGGGTTAGGCGCGTCGGCCTGCGCCGCCAGCCAGAGCAAGGCGCAGGAGCCCGGGCTGATCGAGGTGCAGGCTGCCGAGAGCGAAGCCGAAACCGCGCCGGCTGAACCCGCCGCGGATCGAGACGTCAGCGACCGGATCCAGTTCAAGGCGGCGTCGCCCATCGCCTTGAGGCGGTTCCTCGAGGATTTGATGGCTGCGCTGCTCAGGCGGGACTACCGCCATGTGTTGCAGCTGTGCGAACCGACCAACCTCGCGACGCAGCGCGGCCTCGGCGTCGACGACGAGCAGTACCTCTCCGAGGCGCTGGTCCCCTACTGGTCTCGGGCTCGCATCGATGGGCAGCCTTCAGAGGATGATGCTCCAAGGTTTCAGATCAGTGACTTGAGGCGTATCCGAGGTGTACTCATCGATCGGGTCGACAACCTGGACGCTCATCGGGAGGGCTACCGGGTGGGGGGGATGCTCGAACTCTCGGGCTCGATCTACTTCGTGTTCCAGCTGCAGATCCTCCGCGTCGGCGAGCGCTACTTCGTAAACCCACCGGTAGGTTGAGCGCTCCGCCCGGCCCGCCGACACCCGCGCCGGAGCAGCCTCACTGGATTTGCGCAAGGGAAAGGGTGAGGCGGGACCGTGTGTCCCGGGATGAACGCGCGCGGTAGAACAATCCTGTCTGACGGTGCTCACAGGTCGAGACGTGGGGGCGGCCGTTTGGTAGGTTCCGCGGATGCGCTTTCGATCTCTCGTGCTCCCCGCCCTGGTTGGCCTCGGTTTCGGCCTGCATTCCGCTTCCGCGCAGGCTCAAAGCTGCGATCCTCCGAAAATCCTATTCGTGATGGACGCATCTTCGTCGATGAATCAGACGACGACCGGTGGGATGACCAAGTGGGAAGCCGTACAGGGAGCCGCCCACGCAGTGTTTCAGGCGCACGGCGCCGCCGCGCAGTATGGCTTGATGACCTTTCCTGGTACCAACGGCGGGTGCGCCGCGGGCGATGTCCTGGTCTCGATGGCCCCCGACACCGGCGCGACCATCGAGTCGACGCTCACGGCGCTCAATATCCCCTCGGATAATGCGACGCCCGCCGGCCAGACGTTGGTCAAGGCTTCGCAGCTGACCGATCTGCCTGACTACGTCATCTTCATGACCGATGGTTGGCAGTTCTGCGACATCGACACGTCTGGCGCGCCGGTTTGTGCGACCCAGAGCGACTGCAACCTCATGGGGGCCACGCCGTGCCCCAGCTGCAACTCGTGTCAGGGGGGCACGTCGGATCCGGCGTGTTCGGGTCAGAACGCCGATGGCTGCTACTGCGTGCGCAAGTGGCCGGTGAAAGGGATCGAGGCCCTGGTCAACGCGGGGGTCGTCCCCTTCGTGGTCGGGTTTGGATCTGCGACCGACGTCGTCACGCTGAATGAAGCGGGCTACGCGAGTGGAGTGGCGGATCCTACCTGCGATCCCCAGTCGACTTCGCCCAGTTGTTACTTCCAGGCGACGAGCCCGAGCGATCTCACGATGGCGCTCGACGCGATCGTCGCGAGCCTGGTGAGCGAAACTTGCTCGGGCGAGTGCGGGATCGAGGGTACCCGGCAGTGCACCTCCTCGGGCTGGACCCAGTGCTACGCGCCCTCCAGCATCTCGTGCAGCACGGAGTGCGGGGAAGGGACGCAGACCTGTGTCAACGGCACGCTCAGCGAGTGCGAGCCGGGCTGCGGCACTGGGGGCGCCGGGAGCGGTGGTGCCAGTAGCGGTGGCGCCAGCAGCGGTGGCAGCGCAGGCGCGGCGACTGGTGGTACGGCCGGCTCGGCCAGCGGTGGCTTTGGCGGAGACGGCTCGACCAACGGAGGTAGCGGTGGCGACGGTACGGCCAATGGCGGCTCTGCTGGCAGCGCTGGAAGCGGAGCCGCGGGCAGCAGCGACGGCTCCGGGGACGACAACGTGGGCGATGATGGCGGGTGCGGATGTCGCCAGGCTCCAAGTTCTCCGACCGGGAGCGCGGGCTTGCTCCTGGCGCTCGGCGCGCTGTTCGTCGGTCGGCGCCGGCGCCGCTAGCGCTGCAGGGCGGATCGCGATCTGCCGGTTGACCACGGAGGCCAAGACGGCCGGCGCGGAGTCCCGCGTCGGCCGTTTTTTCTGAGTGGGCGGCCTGTGGCGCGAAAACGCTATGTTTCCTGCAGGAACGCGCCGGGGTCCTGGGGGCGCGTCATTTTTTTCGGCTCCAGGGTGAACGCTCCCGCGCGCAGCGGGCACTCCGACTTGAATCGCGCCTGACTGGGCGCGTGACGGACCCCGCCACACGAAGCTCGTGAGGAGCCACCTGACTCGCGCACCCAGCGCGAGGTTCGCGCCCGGCGCTTGCCGAGCAGCGACACGTGGTTTCACGAAATTCGGTTGGCTCGTGTGCACTGCGCACTCGAGGACTCGCGTTTCCGCGAGGTGCCTGGACGTGCGCGAGGAGAAGCGCCTTGCGTTCCTATGCCCATCGATTGTCACTCGTCGCTTGTCTGCTCGCAGGACTCACGACGTCTTCTCGCGCGCTGGCTCAGAGCGAACCCGATGCCGGCGCGCCTGGCGGGCCAGAGGACGGCGCTGGCGCAGGCGCTCCCAAGGGAGGCGCCGAGGCCAAACCGAAGGTCACGCCGCCCAAGTTGAAGCAGGGTGTGAGTGTCCAGCGCCCCTCCGAGTCCAGCCTCGACGCGCTGTGGCTCGTGCTGGTGATCGACGAGCAGGGCGATGTGACCCAAGCGAGCATCGAAGACTCGACTGGCGTTGACGACGAGCTCGAGCGCAAGGTGCTCGAGGCCGCGTACCGCATGCAGTTCGAGCCTGCGCGAGTCGCGGACAAGGCGGTTTCCGTGAGGTTTCGATACCAGCTGAGGCTGCTGCCGGTGGACGCGCCCAGCGCCGCGCCTGCGCCCAAGGACGCCAAGCCAGGCAAGGAGCCGGACAAGGCACCTCCCCCAAAGAAGAGCCGAGCGGAGGCCCCGAAGGCCCCTCCAGCGGGAGATGACGAGCCCGTCTACGAAGCAACCGCAGAGGTCGAAGGACCACCGGAGGCTGTCAGTAGCCACCGCCTGGAAGCCGAAGAGCTGACGGAGATGCCGGGAACTCGTGGCGATCCGATCCGCGCGGTAGAGGTATTGCCCGGCGTGGGTCGCGGTGACGGCGACCCGATCTTGCGGGGCTCGTCCAGCAACGAGAGCCGAGTGTTGTTCGACGGCGCACCGGTGCCGATCCTCTACCACTTCGGTGGGATCACCTCCTTCGTGCAAGGGCGCTTGGTCAGCCGTATCGACTATCAACCCGGAAACTTCTCCGCGAAGTACGGTCGCATCAGCGGCGGCCTGATCAACGTGGAGAGCCGCGAGCCGCGACGCGACAAGCTGCACTTGATGCTCGACATCTCGATGCTCGAGAGCGCGGCTCTGGTCGAGACCCCGATCGGCGCGGACACCGCGGTGGCCGTGGCGGCGCGACGCAGCAACATCGACTTCGTGTTCGAGAACTTCGTCCCTGAGGGTTCGTACAGCGTGCTCGCGGCCCCGGTGTACTGGGACTACCAAGCGTTCCTCAGCCACCATCTGGATAAGCACCACACGCTGCGCTTCACGAGCTACGGGAGCCGTGACCACATATCGCTCCTGATCAGCGACCCCCAGGAAACGGACCCGTCGCTTCGCGGTGAGGTGTCGGGGGGCCTCGAGTTCCATCGTGTGCAGCTCGCGCTCGAGAGTAAGTTCGACGACTTCGACTCGCGGGTGCAGGTCACCTATGGCCGGCAGCTGCTCGAGCAGCACCTGGGACCGCTGACCAGTGACTTCAAGGCGCACGAGGTCTTCGCTCGCGCCGACATGCGTTACCGTGTGGGAACAGCGCTGGAGATCCGCTCGGGGCTTGACTTCGACTACTACGTGCTCGACGGCAGCTACCAGGGCAATCGTCCCCCGCAGTTCGAAGGGGACCCGTCGGCGAACGCGTCGCTCGCGAGCTCTCAGCTGATCTTCATTCAGGACACGCCCTACACGTTGAGCCCAGCCGCCTACGTGGAAGCAGCGGTGCGCCCGGTGGATCCAGTTGAGATCACCCTGGGACTGCGTGGCGACTACTTCGAGCACCTGCGGGCGTTCACTCTGGATCCTCGCCTGGGCGTTCGCTACGCCGTGACTCCCGAGACCACGCTCAAGGCAGGGGTTGGGCGGTACACCCAGATGCCCGAGTACTACCTGTCGATCCCTGGACTGGGGAATCCCGACCTGGAGCCGTACTACGCGATCCACACGAGCGCCGGTATCGAGCAACGCTTCGGCGACGCGCTGGAGGTGGGGGTCGAAGGCTTCTACAAGCACCTAGACAATCGGGTAGTCGCGACGCCGGAGCAGCAGGCCCCGTACTTCATCAATGATGGGCAGGGTCGGATCTACGGTGCCGAGCTGAGCGCGAAGTTGCACACCGGAGACACTCGCGGTTTCCTCGCGTATACGATCTCGCGCAGCGAGCGTAAGGATCGTGACGAGCCGTATCGCCTGTTCGATCTGGATCAGACTCACCTCCTGTCGCTGGCGATCACCCAAGGCCTTGGCAAGGGCTGGGAGGTCGGCGCCCGCTTCCGCCTGACGAGCGGCGATCCGACGACCCCGATTCTGGGAGCTGTCTACGACGCCACGACGGGGCAGTACGTGCCTCGCTTCGGCAAGGTGAACTCGGAGCGCCTGCCACTCTACCATCAGCTAGATTTGCGCGTGGAAAAACAGTGGACGCTGGGGGAGGTGAAGCTCTCTGCCTACTTGGATCTGATCAACGCCTACAACGCTGAGCATCGTGAGGGCACCGAGTACAGCTACGACTACACCAAGAGCCGCCCCATCACGGGTGTGCCGTTGTTCCCCAGCTTGGGACTGCGAGGAGAGCTATGAGATTGGATGACTGGAGCCGTCGGGTGGGAGGCGTATTACCTCTGCTCGGGATCCCCCTGGCGTTGCTGTTCGGGGTTGGTTGCGAGGACCCGCTGTCGCTGCCCCAGAAGATCGAGCGCACCCGGGCGCTGGCCGGGCGCGCCGAAGTTCAAGGCCGCGCTGGCTATGCCTGGGCGGAGCCAGGCGAGGCGCTGGATGTCAGCTGGCTGGTCGTGGCGCCTGATGGAGAACCCGTGGACCTGTCCTGGAGCTTCGAGGCTTGCCTCGCGGTACCGGTCAACTCGGGAACCGCAGAGTGCAAGGGGGCAGCGTTCGCCAGCTTCGCTGGACAAGGAACGCCGGAGTTCAGCCTCACGCTACCAGCGGACACCGACGACGCGCCGCAGATTGCCCTGAGGGGCGTCGTGTGCCGCGGCGGCGAGCCAGCAGCTAACCTCGTCGAGTGTCGATCGGGGCAGGCGGTTCCGGTGGGCTTGAGCCTGGGGGTGGCCGGGGGCGAACTGCAGAACACGCTGCCGACGCTCGACTCCGTATCCGTCTTCCTCGGGGATCAGCTCTGGGAGGAGCCCGTTGCCCCCGAGCCATCGGATTGCGCGGCGGATGACGCGCTGCCCAAGGTCAAGGCCAGGAGCAAGACCTCGATCCGCTTCGCGCTGAGCAGCGTGCCTAGAGACGAGCTGGGAGAGGAGCGAGCGGGCTTCGATCAGATCGGGAGTCGCGAGACCCTCGAGCTCGATTGGTACTCCGATGCGGGCAAGCTCTCGACGCCCGTTGGTTTCGTCGAAGCGGACGACGAGAGCTCCGCGCCCGAGCTGGAGGTCAGCTTCGAGGCGCCGGGGCTGGAGGGCGCTGCGGCGCGCTGGGTGCGGTTCTACTTCGTGTCCCGCGACCGGCGAGGCGGAAACGACTGGCTGCGGCGAGG
>JAUILJ010000481.1 GCA_030433055.1 Polyangia bacterium | reverse complement strand
TCTGCTGCAGATCGAGAGCATGCGGGAACTCGGCGACCTGCCGGTCTTCGTCGGCGGTCCGGTGGCGCAGGATCAGCTTTCTTTCGCGTCTCTGACCTGGCGCGCGGACAAGGGCGAGCTCGACTACGACACGCATCTCTCGTCGGAGGAGGCGCTGCACCGGCTGCGCGAAGGCTTCCAGGTCCGCGCCTTCGTCGGCTACGCGGGGTGGAGCGAAGGCCAGCTCGAGTCCGAACTGCAGCGCCGCTCATGGATCACCAGCAAGCCGGTGGCGCGCGTCGCGAGCGGTGACGCGGGCGAGGCGATGTGGGGCGAGATCCTCTGTGGGATGGGGCCGTATTACCGCCTGCTCGCCGGCGTCCCGGAGCACCCCGAGCTCAACTGAGAAGGCGGGTTTCTGCGCTTGCCGCGGCGGCGGACTCCGGGGGATGCTCCCCCCATGAAGCCTTGGATACTCCCCTCGCTCGCCGTCCTCGTCGCCGCAGCCCCCGCCGCAAGCTCAGCAGACGAGATGCGCCGCGACATCCCCTTCGCGACGCGCGACGGGCGCGAGCTGACCCTCGATTTCTTGACGCCGGGCGGAGACGATCTGCCGTTCGTGCTCTGCATCCACGGGGGCGGCTGGCGCGGGGGGAACAAGGCTCACTTCCATCCGCACATGGCCATGCTGAAGGACTGGGGCTACGCCTCCGCCACGATCAGCTACCGCTTCAGCGATGTCGCGCCGTGGCCGGCCCAGCGTCTGGACGCGGAGGCGGCACTGGCCTTCTTCCGCGAGCGGGCGGAGGAGTTCGGGATCGACCCCGAGCGGGTGGTGGCGATGGGGGGCTCGGCGGGCGGCCACCTTTCACTGATGTTGGGCGCGGCCCCCGCGGAGGGCGACCTTGCCGCCCGGCGGGTCCGCGGCGTGGTGAATTATTTCGGCCCCGCGGACTTGGGGCCTGGCAAAGTGGAGCACGCCCGCGAGTTGGTGGAGCAGCTCCTGGGTGGGGCGCTCGAAGAGACGGTGGAGGCGGCGCGCTCGGCATCGCCCCTGACTTTCATCGACCGGTGCGATGCGCCCGTCCTCACTTTTCACGGCACCGAAGACCCGCTGGTCCCCTTCGCGGAGCAGGCCGAGCCGCTCCACTCCGCCCTCGCTGGCGCGAAGGTCCCGAACGAACTGGTGCCGATGCGGGGTGTCGGACACACGATCGGGGGGGATGTCGACGCCCTGCACCGCCGGCTGAAGGCCTTCCTCGATGCCTACCTCCGCGGCGGGCGGACCGAGTTGCCGCTCAAGCTGCGCGAGGATTTCGATTCGGGGGCAGAGCGGTGGCAGCCGACCGACGCGGGGGCATGGGAATGGCACGCGGCCGGCGCCGCGGGGCGCAGCCGTTTCGAACTGACGAAGAAGGTCAGCGACTACCAACCGCCGGTGCGCTCGCCGCACAACATCGCGCTGCTGCGCGAGGTCGAGGTGGGTGACTTCGTCCTCGACATCGACCTCCACTCAACGGAGGCGCGCTACGGCCACCAGAGCCTCTGCTTGTTTTTCGGGTATCGGGACCCTAGCCACTTCT
The DNA here is from genome assembly GCA_030433055.1 of Polyangia bacterium. GTDB lineage: Bacteria > Myxococcota_A > Polyangia > Polyangiales > Polyangiaceae > JAHBVY01. Next base: position 4,927 of record JAUILJ010000481.1, on the reverse strand, counting down.
ACTACGTCCATTTCGGCCGCGAGGCGGACGCGCACGCGAACTCGATCTTCAAGGTCGATGGCGCGCCGCGGGTGAGCATCGCGGAGGAGCGCAACGAGGGGACGGACTGGAGCGAGGGCTGGCACCGTGCACGCATCGTGCGCTCGGTCGCCGATGGGGGGATCGCGGTCTACTTCGACGACATGGAGACGCCGGTGATGCGGGCGACCGACACGGCGTTCGGCCCAGGGCGGATCGGTTTCGGCAGCTTCGACGACAAGGGCGAGTTCGACGCGCTGCGGCTCTATGCGGAGTAGCGGGGATCGGGGGATCGTGGGCGTCTTCACAGACTGCGGAGCCTCGCACCGGAGGTCATCCTCACGGACACGGGGACCTCACCCGAATCGATCCCCAAGCTCCGGGCTGCGGCTTGCCCCCGTTGACGCGGAGCGCGTCCGCGACCAGCGCGGCTCCGGTGAACGGCTTGAGGGGCATGGCTTTGGCGGATTGGAGTCGCTGGGAGGGGGGAGATTCCGCCCTCAACCGGATCCGGCAATCTCGAAGTCTTCGAGGATGTCGATCTGCGCCTCGCCCCGCTCGTTCGCCTGCCAGTAGCGGTCGGTATCGACGTCGAGACAGGTCAGCCAGCCGCCACCGTGTGCGTAGGTGTCGATGCAGATCGCGTTGCTGTTGCGTTTGATCCGCGCTGACTTCTGGGAGGTGTGGCCGCAGACCATGGTCTTGCCGCTGATGTGTGGCGCGGGATCCCGGAACGACTCCCAGAACAGATCGGCTTCGTGTTGGTCTTCGAGGGGCAGCGCCGGATCGAGGTTGGCGTGGACGAAGATGTGCCGCTCGCTCTCGTGGTAGGGGAGGAGACTCTCGATGAATTGCCAGTGGGCGACGGGGATGTCCTCAAGGGCCTCAGCGCCGTAGGATTCGAGAGTCGAGCTTCCCCCCACGTTGAGCCAGCTCTGGCGGGCGGGCCGGTGGTCGCGTGCATCGAGCATCATGGCCTCGTGGTTTCCCCGCAGCGCGACGAACTGGGTGCGGCGTCGGAGTCCGAGGAGGAAGTCGATGACCCCCTTCGTATCGCTGCCGCGGTCGACGTGATCGCCAAGGGTGACCACCGTGTCTTCGTCGGTGAAGCCCACCGCGTCCGCCAACGTCTCCAATGCGGTCAGGCAGCCGTGGATGTCGCCGATGGCGAGGGTTCGCGGTGTCATGGGGGTAAGGTTGCCCGACTTGCCGAAGTCCACACGCGATACTTTGCGGCCGTCGTGCTGCCAAGAGGGCAGGGATGGCGCCGTCGGACTTGTCCGCCCCGGCGCGAGTCGTTTGATAAGGTGTCCAGGCCCGCGCCGCTGCCTCCTCGCTGATCTCGATCAACTCCCCACCATCGTGACGATCGGGATCGAAGTTCGAAGCGGTTCGGGCTCGGAAGCCCTGAGTCGAATGGCATGAGGTCGAATGGCGCGCGTTTAAGGATAGGCATCGACGGGTGGCAGCGTCCCGGTGCCCGCTCGCTTGGAGCCGTCAGGGCATCCGGGGCGTCCCGGTGGCTCGGCCGCGGGTTTCATGGCGGGGTCCTTCCGGCGCTGCGCTTGTCAGGATGACACCACACTTCCTCGGGTGGGCTGGTGGCCTTCCCCTCACACTGCCCTGACCGCCCTCAAGTCCGCGGAGTTGTCACCCTGAGCAACGCGAAGGGCCTCTCACCGCGGTCCGCGTCTCCGGAGCCATTCCGCTGCTCAAAGAAACCAGCGCCCCCTGGGTTAGCTTGCGAACTCGACTCGGCGGGGCGCTGCGGTTCGCGCTTGCAACGGGAGCAGCCAGGGTCTCTCGGAGCGAGCAACGATCCCCAATCTCCGACTCCATCCGCCGAAGATTGGGCTCATCGAACGAGCGCCGTTCGCCCTATCTCCGACAGGCTCCGAGCGCATCGGCCGCGGCCTGCCCCCATCCGGTGGTCGGGGCTCACCCTTCGAGGATCTGCGCCAGCACGTAGGGCAGGATGCCGCCGGCCCGGTAGTAGTCGATCTCGACGGGGGTGTCGAGGCGCACGACGAGCGGGTAGCTCTCCTCAGTCCCGTCCGCCCGCTTCACGGTCAGCGTCACTTCCTCGCGCGGCTTGATGGCGTTGCTGAGGCCGGTGACCGAGAACGTGGCGTCGTGGTGGGCGGTGGCCTTGTCGTAGTCGGCCTCGTCCTTGAAGTTGAGGGGGAGGACCCCCATGCCGATGAGGTTGCTGCGGTGGATGCGCTCGAAGGACTTGGTGACCACGGCTTTGACGCCGAGCAGGCGGGTGCCCTTGGCGGCCCAGTCGCGGCTGGACCCCATGCCGTAGTCCTCGCCGCCGATGACGACGAGGTTGGTGCCCGACTCCTTGTAGGCCATGGCCGCGTCGTAGATGTGCGTCGGCGTGCCGGTGTCGGTGGAGTAGGTCAGGGCCAGCACACCCTGCCAGGCGTACTCTTCGTCGGTGAGGTCCGCTGTACGGTCCTTGAACACGAGGTCGCCCGCAACAGCCACGATCACCTTGGAGTCCTTGCCCCCCGGTTTGGTGGCGAAGAGCACGCGCTCGACGATCGAGCCGCCTCGGTAGTCCCCGAACAGGCTCTGGTGGTTGCCGTCGTTGGCGACCAAGCCAAGCCCCCAGTGGGATGGCTGCTGACCCACGCGAAAGACGCCGATCGGGCTGTTCCAAGTCAGGTAGAGCCAGCGCGGAGCGACATGCACGGGGAAGCGCTCGTCGTACGCTTCCTCTGCGCTCCCCACCTCCTGGGTCTCCTGGCCAGCAATGAATCCCCGCGGAACGTCGATCTGGCCGATGAGTTCGAGATCGTCCCGGAACAGAAACCGGGGTGTGAGGCGCAGCCAGTGTTCGACGCGCACCGTCTGCCCGAGCGAGTCAGGTCCCCCGGGACGCGCCTTGAGCGGTAGGTCGCGCAGCCCCGTGACCCTGAACTGGTATTCCCCGCGGATTTGACCGGTTGCGACGTCCGGATCGGCCCGCAAGAATGGAGCGCGCCCGCTCTCCAGCACGAAGCGACTGCGGAAATCCTTACCCGCGACCGCGTCTGACGGGGGAGGCGGAGGAGGCGGCTTGGGGCGGTCGAGTCGGGGCTCCGCCTCCTCCGGCGCGGAGGCGGGGGAAGCCGGGGTGTCCTCGGGGGGGGCCGGCTCGGCCGCCTCTACAGCGGGGGCCTCACTGTCTGCCGTGGCGTCGGCGGTCGTGTCCGCGGCGTCTGAAGGCGGAGCGTCTGGTGCCGGTGGATCGGCCGGCTGCGCCCAGGCCTGCCCGGAGAGGGTGACCATGGCGAGCAGCGCACCACCCTTCCACGCAAGTGAAGACGCGCCCGAACGCAATGCCCGGCGAATCGCGCTCCAGGAGCGCGAAGCCTGAAAAACTGCATAGCCCACTGGGCGGCGAGGATAGTGACGGGGTGAACTCGCGAGCAAGGAGATCCGTGGCTGTTTTGAACCTGCGAGCCTAGTGAGCCGTACGGCGAGGCACGTTGCTCCGCCTGGGGCTGACGCGGGCTCACCCGGCTGGCTGCGGCAACGCGTAGGCAGGCGCCCCATCAGCGAGGGTTTGGTATAGCGTCGCGCCGTGACTCACCAAGCGTCTCCTAAGTCGCCGTCAGCGGTCTCTCTGGGCAGTCCACTGGACATTCACCAGTTGGTCTGCGTCGCCAGAGGTCAGCCAGAACTTAGCCTGGAGCAGCTGTCGCGTGAGCGAATGCTCGCTTCCAGGGCGGCGGTGGACCGGATCATCGCGCTGGGGGACGCCGCCCCGCACGTGTACGGCGTGAACACCGGCTTTGGCTTCCTGGCGGAGACTCGCATCTCGAGTGCTCAGGTCAGAGAACTCCAGCGCAACCTGGTCCGGAGCCACTCTACTGGGGTCGGCGCTGATCTGCCGTTGGAAGTCGTGCGGGGGATGATGCTGCTCCGCGCGCAGACGCTCGCCATCGGCCACTCCGGTGTGCGTGTGGAGGTACTCGACGCCTTGCTCGATCTGCTGCGCAAGGGCGTGACCCCCCGCGTCCCCAGCCAAGGCTCCGTTGGCGCCTCGGGAGATCTGGCGCCGCTGGCGCACCTCGCCCTCGTGTTGATCGGGGAAGGTGAAGCCTACTGGCAGGGTGAGCGCATCCCTAGCGCACAGGCCCTGAGCGCAGCCGGTCTCGCGCCGATCGAGCTCCAGGCCAAGGAGGGCTTGGCGCTGATCAATGGAACTCAGTACATGACCGCGTGGGGCGCGCTGTGCCTGGCGGACGCTCAGCGACTGGCTCGGGCAGCCGATCTCGCGGGCGCACTCAGTCTGGAGGCCCTGAAGGGCAGCGAGCGCCCGTTCGAGGATCGCCTCATGGCGCTGCGCCCTCACCCGGGGCAGGCGACGGTCGCCAGGAACCTGCGTAGCCTGCTGATCGACAGTCAGATCATGGTGAGTCATGCCCACTGCGGGAAGGTGCAGGACCCGTACTCGCTGCGCTGTATGCCTCAGGTGCACGGAGCCAGTCGTGACGCCTTGGAGTGGGCCCGGGGTGTGATTGAGCGCGAGATGAACAGCGCTACCGACAACCCCAGCGTCTTCGTTACGGATGACGGCGAGGCGGAGATCATCAGTGGCGGCAACTTCCATGGTCAGCCGGTCGCGCTCGCCTTGGATCTCGCCGCGATGTCCGTCGCCGAGCTCGGCAACATCAGTGAGCGGCGCGTGGAGCAGCTGGTGAATCCAGCCCTTTCGAGTGGCCTCACCCCCTTCCTCGCGAAGAACAGCGGACTGCACTCAGGCTTCATGATTGCTCAGGTCGCCAGCGCGTCCTTGGTCAGCGAGAACAAGGTGCTGTGCCATCCTTCGAGCGTGGACTCGATCCCGTCGAGCGCCGGCAAGGAAGATCACGTGAGCATGGGCAGCATCGCCGCGCGCAAGCTCAGCATGGTG
>JAUILJ010000480.1 GCA_030433055.1 Polyangia bacterium | reverse complement strand
GGCGCGTGATCTCGATCTCAGCCTGTCCTTCGGCGAAGGCCGCTCGCCCCACCTCGGTGTCGGGGGAGCCCTTGGTGAACTTTCCGGGCGGTATGAGACACCAGCCCTCGTAACACTCAGGCTCGATCCTCGCCGGCTCGCCAGAGCCGCCAGGCTGCTCATCTTCGTTGCAGCCGAGCGTCAGCCATCCGGCGAGCAATACACAAAGCAGACGGGTGGGCATAGGAAGCTTCTGGATCTGCCACATCACCCAGTCCGTGCCAACGGTCGCAGACGTCTTCGCGATGCCGGTGTGCGAGTAGTTGGGTCAGGTAACCAGACTACCCGCTTCCCGTGTCCTCCCGTTGCTCAATCCAGCGTCAACTGGCGTCTTCTCCCGTCGCGTCTCGTCGCATCCCTCACCCCAAACCAGCCACCGACAAGCAGCCTGCTGCTTCCTACTTCAACTCGAGGTGCCCAGAGACGCTGGGCGCTTTCCCACAGTCCTGGCGTGACACGCCTTCGATGTGTACGTGGCTGGGTTCCCAGCGACCTTCTTCCCGGTTTCCGTCGACGTAGCTCTCCCCGGCTGCACACGCGAGGGTGATTCGCGAGCCCTCGAGCGTGAAGTACTCCATGGACTTCACCTTTCGCCGCTGGTCGGCGATCTCCAGCTGGAGGCGGAGCTTGCCCTGCTTGGTGGTGAACTCCAGAGTCCCCCGGCTGTCCGTGTGGTACACCAGGATCTTGTCGTCCACGGGCTGTCCGTTGAGGGTTCCGTGTACGGCCTTGCCGGCCGCTCCAAAGTCGAGCACGCCATCTCCGGGAGGAATCGCGTCGCAGCGCTGGAGTTCGTGCAACTCCGTCGCGGTCAAACCCGTGAGCACGTTGCCCTGGGTCGTGAAGCTCGCCTTGGGAGCACACAGCAATGCTCCCGCAGACGTATCGAACACCAGGCTGCCTTGGTGCTCACCATCAGGATGGGGACCTTGTTCTTCGAAACTGGAGCGCAGCAGGAGCTGGCCACTAGCGAGGTCGAGCCCGGTCAAGGTTCCGTAGGCCTCGTTGCCCTTCACGCACCCGCCTTCCGGCATTGATTGTCCGTCAACGTCGCCCGTCAGTGCGAGCGACGAAAGGCAGCCTCGCGCCGCCTGGCCCTTTGGTGGGAGCTGGAGCGCAGCCGGTCCCGGGGCTGGCATGAAGCCTTCAGGAAACATGACAGTGGGGCTCAGCGTACAGGCGCCGGCTCCGAGAAGCAGGAGGGAGAGGGAGAGAAAGCCGTTGGTTAGTCTTTGCATGTTCATCGCTTTGGCTCTGCGTGCTCACCTGCGAGTCGAGTCTCGCTGGGACGCAGAGCTGTTGGCTATGTGACTCCTCTCGTGAAGGTCTTCTTCAACGGATCGGGCAACCCGAGCTTCGGTCACCATTTCCGTGCGGTGATACTTGGGCGGCTGCTCATGTCTTTGCCCGGTCGCCCGCGTGTCATAGGCCGGGTGGGCGACCTCCGGCAACACTCGCCAGGGTGACGAACAACTTCCGAAGTCTTGGTGTTGGCTGGAACACCGGGCGACGCTGGACCGGATCCCGGAGGAAGTTGGGGGCCGCGCGGTATCGCGAGCCTGCGCGGATTGTGGACCCAAACGGAGTCTCCGCGCCGGACGACCTGCTTGAAAGGGGAGCCGAAGGATCGGGCCGCTCTCTCCCCCCAAGAATTCCGGCCTATCCGCAGGTGGCCCACAGCGAGTCGGCGTCGACGACCTGGAACCCTAGGACCTGCGGTACACTCCTGGCGTGCTTGCCGCTCAGTGCCCGAACTGTGGTTCTCCAACTCCTGTCTCGTTGGCGAGTGACACCGTCACCTGCGTCCATTGCAGGGCTCACAGCGCGCTGTCCGCCGACGTGATGGCGCTGGTGATCCAAGCCCGCGCGGTGCTTCAACAGTCCGATCCGGTTCGTCGTCAGCTCAAGGGCTATCAGTTGTCCGCTCTGCGTTGGGCGCGCGTGATCGGGTGGCTGTTCGTGGTGGTGTTCCTGTCGGTGGTGATCGTCTTGGTGCTGCCGATCTTGGGAGTGCTTGCGGCGCTCCCGGGGCTCGCTCGAGACTATGGCTCCGCTGCAGTTTGGCCGGCGTTCTTGTGGGGAGGGGTGCCATCGCTCGCGCCCTTGATCCTATTTCTGATCCCCGGAGGATTCTACGGTTGGGTGTTGCGGAAGCGCCTTCGCAGGTTGGAGCAGAGCTGCGCAGCGAACCCGCCTCAGCAACCCGGAGAGCCCGCGACGTGTCACGTTTGCGGCGGACCGTTGGCGGTGCAGGGCCCTCAGGCCGTCGTTCGCTGTGGCTACTGCCACGCCGACAACCTCGTTGCGCCTAGGGCGTTGGCGCGGGCCACGAGTCGCCGCGAGTTGGTCTTGGCGGCCTACGCGAGTGAGGTTCGAAGCGAAGCATTCGACACGACGGGGATTGGCTTGGGCGGCTTGTTCGTGTTGCCCATCTTGAGCGTCGTAGCCCCATTGGTGGCGGTGGTCGGATGGGGCATCGCGTTCTACTACGGCGTGCATACAGAGGGTCCCTTGAACCACAACGTGCAGCTAGTGTTCGTGAAGACCAAGTACGGCACGTGTACCGCGCGGTACTACCCGAGCCATGCCTCTGAGCGTCGAGTCGTCCCCAGCGGCGAGAGCGCACGTCCACTGCCTGCTGGGATCCAGCCGTTCACGGTGGACGCGTTGATTGGAAAGGACCTGATGAACATCGACGATCTGTTCGACGGTCCCGCTACTCAAGTGCACGTTACCCGGGCTTACTCGAGCCCACTGATTGGAGATAGCGCGTACGTCGTGGCCAACGACGCGGCCGGTGAGGAGCACGTGATCGAGGCCTCGAACCAGCTGTGTCTGCCTCCGGCGAAGTAGTTCTGCCAGGTGGTGCTCTTCAGGGTAGACCCTCGAGCCCGTGACGTAGTTACTGTGGGTCATATGCGTCGCTGGGGCGCGCGGGAGGGCAAGGTCGGAATGCGTCGTATCACAACGGGTCTATCTGCGTTCGGGGTCTTGCTCCTGGTTTCCGCTTGTGGAGGCTCCACGGGCGATGGAGGGGGCGGCAGTGGAGCCACGGGCGGCAGCGGAGCCATGGGCGGCAGCGGAGGCGCAGGCGGCACCGAGGGTGGAGGCACCGGGGGCGGGGGTACGGGCGGCGTGATGAACGGCCAGAGCTCACAGCTCGACTTGCTGCTGGTGATCGACGACTCGTCCTCGACAGGCATCAGCCAGCAGCGCCTCGCGGACAGCGTCGGCGATTTGATCGATCGCCTCACCAACCCGGACTGCGTCGCTCCGGATGGGTCGCGCTCGACTCCGGCGGACCCCAGCGCCGAGTGCGCCGCTGGCGAGCGGGTGCACGCTCCGGTCAGCGATCTCAACATCGCCATGATCACCTCCAGCTTGGGCAGCGTTGGTTCGTCCATCTGCGAGGATCGCAACGACCACGCCCATCTGGTTCCCACGGTGCGCAGTGGAGTCAGCGGCGCCTCCAGCGACGGCGTGTTCGAGCTGCGTGAAGGCAGCGACGTCGCTGGGTTCAAGGCGAGCCTGCAAGGCGCCATTCGCAGCGTGGGTCAATCGGGATGCGGATACGAGATGCCCCTCGAGGCCATGTATCGTTTCCTCGTGGAGCCAGCTCCGTACGATACCATCGTCCCCGCCCCCTGCAACGCCAACGACACCCAGAACAGCTGCGTCGCGAAGGAGGGCATAGATGACCAGCTGCTGGCGCAGCGCAAGGCATTCCTGAGGCCGGGCAGCACCGTCGGGGTGGTCGTCGTCGGCGACGAGAACGATTGCTCGGTTCAGGCTGGCGGCCAGTACTGGCTCGCCCTGGACATCAACGCGTTCGTGGCCAGCTCCACCGCGACCTGTCAGACGGACCCCAACGACCCTTGTTGCTACGCCTGCGCGATGGCCCAGCAGAGCGGCTGCCCTGACAAGAGCACGGAGTGCTCGGGAGTGGATCCCTTCGATGACAACCCCTCATTGCGTTGTTGGGAGCAAAAGCGGCGCATGGGTATCGACTTCATGTATCCCCTCGAGCGCTACGTCTTGGGGCTTCACGATCGCACCCTGGCGATGGAGAATAGCGACCCGACACCCCAACCAAACCCGTTGTTCGTCGATGGCAAGCGCTCCCCGGATCAAGTCCACCTGCTAGTGCTGGGTGGGGCTCCGCCGGAGTACCTCACGGAAACGGGTGTTGGGGGTGAGGTGCGCTATCGCACCAACGCTGAGATCTCGAGCGCTGGGCTCTGGCCCACGCTGATCGGTGATCCGACGACCTATTCAGTGCCGACGGACCCCTTCATGGTGGAGTCGCCGGAGCAACGCAGCGGCACGAGCTCCATCAACGGCCTCTCCCCCGCAGACGTGAACGCGGTCAATGGCGGCGACCTGCCCAATATCCGCTACCGGCTCCAGTTCGCCTGCATCGATCAGCTACCGGCACCCGTCGACTGCGATCCGGAAGGCTGCCTCTGCGAGTCTTCCTACGAGACCTCGATCTGCGACAGCGCCTACGCCCAGACGGCAGTCCCGGCTTACCCGACGTTACGCCAATTCGCCGTCGCCAAGGATTCCGGGGGTGAGATCGCTTCGTTGTGCCAGTACGGGATGACCCCCGGGCGCATCGACCGCGGATTCGGCGCGAGCTACGAGCTCTTGCAGCAAGCGCTCAAACCCAACCTGCGCTGAATCCGGATCTCGACGCCAGCACAGCTTGCTGGCGTCGTTGAGCGCATTTCGGGCTAGCCGGCTTCACCCCAACGTCGCCAACAACTCATCCAGCTGGTCGAACGTCTCTGGCATCGCATCCTCCGCGCCACCGGCTGCCTCGAGGGCTTCCTTTGACGGATAGAGCTCGCTCACCACCAGCCGCGTCCGGCCGTCCTTCTCCTCGAACGTCACGCTGGTGATGGAGGCGTTCTCGCCGCCTTCTTCGTTGGTCCAGACGATGCGCGAAGGCGGCGTCACCTCGAGGTACTTGCCGTAGAAATCGAGGCCCTCGCCGAAGTTGAGCCGGTACGTGCCGCCGGTGCGCACGTCCATCTCGCAGGCATGAAGCGTCATGCCCATCGACTTCGGCACCCACCACTGCTTGAACAGCTCGGGCTTCGTCCAAGCCTCGAACACCAGGCGCGGCGGCGCGTCGAAGGTGCGCGTCACGACCACCTCGCGGTCCGACTTGCGTTCTACCGTGGTGCGTTTCCCTGCGGGTTCACTTGGCTTTCTTGCGTCCATGCAGCTTCTCCTTGCGTTTCAGCTCTTCGACGACCTTGTCCAGCTCGCAGAACCGCGCGTCCCACAGCTGGTGATATCTCTCGATCCACGCCGTCACTTCTTCCAGCCGGCGGGCGCCGATGCGGCAGGTGCGTACCCGGCCGACCTTCTCCGTGGTGACCAGCCCAGCCTGCTCGAGCACCCCCACGTGCTTCTTCATACCGGTCAGGGTCATGTCGAAGGTCTCGGCGAGGTCGGTGATCGAGGCGTCCCCGCGCCCCAGCCGCTCCAGCACGCCGCGGCGGGTGACGTCGGCCAGCGCTGCGAACGAAACATCGAGCTGGGCATTCGTATACTGAACCATCAGGTTCAGTATGGAACCAGAAGCTCGTGGAACAAGCAAGCGACTTTTCGATCGGGTACTTCGCTCAACGCACCCAGATGCTCAGGCTTCCTCCAAGCTCGAATCCGAACGGAATCGGATCCTCGCCCTGGACGCCTGCGCCGAAGTTGTGGGCGTAGCCCACGAACGGGCCTACACCGAAGGCCCTCTGGATGAAGAGCATGCTCCCGCGCCCGCGCAGCAGGACGGGGTGCTCCGTAGTGTTGAGCCGATCGCCTGAACCGAAGCCCAGCGCCGCTTCGAGGCCCGCGCGCAGGGAGCCTCCCACGTCGAAGTTCACGCCGAACCACGGGAAGTACATGTCGAACTCGCGGGTAAAGCCGTCGCGCCCCGCGCGGTAGAGTGAGTACTCGGCGCCGAAGGACATGCGCCCGTACCCGGCGCCCATACGAAACCCGTGGCCGTGGCGCAGCTCACCCCCACGTTCGTCGTCGCTCCTGGTGGGTAACCACTCCGCCGAGATGGCCAGCTCAGCGCGCCAACCTGGAGGAACGACGGCCGACTCGGCTCCAGCGGCGGACGCCGATCGCGACTCCACCACCGGCGCTGGATCGGGTCGAGCGGATCGGGGACGGGGGTGAGGTGCACCGAGCACGGCCACTCCCAGGCACATCATCGATTGCCGCGCGGTTACGTGCATCCGTCAGAACCGACCCTGCCAGCCAGCGACGGCGGCGTGCGAGGAGAGCGCTACCAGCGGCGTGCCCTGGGCCTGTGCTCCTACCGGGACGCGCTCGTCCTTCCACCCGAGCCACGCGGCGTCCACGATGGCCCCGGCGGCCAAGCCGATCAGCGCCCCCCAGACGATCCCCGGGTCGCCGCTCTCACCGTCGCCGCCATGGCCCTTGCCCAGC
>JAUILJ010000479.1 GCA_030433055.1 Polyangia bacterium | reverse complement strand
GATCAGCAAGCTCGCCAACGTCCTGTTCAGCGTCGAGCTCGACAAGCGACTCGAGGGCACCGGCGTCTCTACCTACTCGCTGCACCCGGGCGTCGTGGCCAGCGACGTGTGGCGTTCCGTTCCCTGGCCCATCCGATCGGTGATCAAGCTGTTCATGATCACCAACGAGGAAGGCGCTCAGACGACCCTGCACTGCGCGCTCAGCGATGAGGCGGGTGGCGAGAGCGGGCTCTACTACGAGAAGTCTCGCCCGCGGAAGCCGAGCCGCCTTGCGCGAGATCCCGAGCTACCGAAGAAGCTGTGGGATGCCAGCGCGGACTGGGTGGGGCTACCGCACGAAGAGGTCATCCGGGGCGCAGCGAACGGCCAAAGCGCGGCCAATCAGCTGGCATAGCTCGCCACCAAGCGCCGCCCGCCAAGGCGTGAACGCCCTCCGCTGCTCCATATCCGCGCGGATATCTTCTACTCCCACGGCCTGCACTTCAGGTTCGCGAGAGCGTGGCCTCCGCGCGGAGCTGTCCGCGAAGCGGCGACCACGCCTGGTCGACTCAGAGCAACGAGTACACGATGCTGACCGTGGTGATCGTATCCAGCTCCTCCTTGCCGGGCAGTGGGGAGGAGTCGTAACGCTCGGTGAAGCCGAATGCGAACGCCAGGTTGTCTTCGATCTTGGCGTTGATCTCAGCCGTACCGTTGACGCGACGAATGTCGGTGTCGCTGATGCCTTGCATGAACTCCACGCCAAGCGCGAGCTTCAGGTCGTCGTGGAAGGCGTAGTCAAAGCCGAGGAACAGGCGCCCCGAGTGCACGACCTCCGTGTCATCGAGCACTTCAACGACATTTCCAGCGTCGTCCTTGACCTCTAGCGAATCCGAGCGACGGAAGTCCGCCAGGAAGTCGTAGCCAAGCTCCGTCCAGAGCAACGCGGTCTTTTCGTTGATGAAGTAGTAACCAACGCCAGGATCGACCCGAGCGCGCAGGTTCAGGCCTTGAAAGCGATCACGGCGTCCCTGGGTGGAGAGGAAGAGCGTCCAGTCGCCGAAGAAGCGATCGTAGCGCGCGGTGCCCTGGTAGTTCTCCACATTGGTCTCGAGGTCAGCGTCAGGTCCCGCGGCGGCTCGCCCGTAGTTTATCGCCGCTGCCGCGGAGAACTGATTGTCGTCCCGGCGCAAGCGAAACTTGGAGTTCGCGGTACCAGCGAACAGGCGAGCGTTCCCCGTCGACAGCAACCCCCCCGCAGACACGCTCAGTTCGGTCGCGTCTTTGGACTCCTCTTCGGGCGCCTTCATCGTGACGGCTTTATCGGTCGTAAGCTCCGTCGCGCCACCGGTCACTTTCGCGTCGTCCTGGGCGCTGGTCGGGATTTGCGCCCACGCACTCGAGCTGATCAAAGGTCCGAGAACACAGGCCAGGCCCACTAATTTTCGCATGACAACTCCATCAGAAACGCTCAACACGCGTGAGCTAGAAGCAAGGGTTGCGGAAACACTCCACTCGCGGGCTGACTACCACCAAGCAGCTCCGGCGAGCGGAAGTTAGCAAGAGCCATGCCCGCCTCCCATTCCTTCGCGCACCATACAGCGCCTCGGCGCGAAGCTCAAAACTCCCGGACGGCGCTGTATGGTCTTATGGCGCCTGCGCGCGGAGCGCTCCGAGGCGTCGACTACAGACGACGGTTGTCGGGTTCAGGCATCAAACGCGCCGACGGGGGTGTCTCAGAACGATGCGCCCGCACACGACTTGATCCGCACGGAGCTGGCTCGAGAAGACTCAGGGGCAGAAAGTCACGTCACCCTGAATCGCACCCGCCGCAGCACTGTAATACTCGGTCTGGGCCGCCAAGGTGACGGTGTTGCCGCTGCGCTCTGGACACCAGATGGCGATGTCGCTCGACGCCTCACCCGTCTCGTTGTTGAAGTTCAGCGGGCCGCTCACCCCATCGAAGTCGATGCACTGGTTCTTCGCAGCGTCCTGAAAGTAGCCCGAGAACCCATTGGGCCCAGCGGGTACGACCGTCGTGTCCTTGCAGGTCATGTGCTTCATGGCGTCCGCCATCTGCGTGCCGTTGGGATGAGCCTGGCCGGAGACGGCGATGGCATACGCCAGCAGGTAGGCGGCGTCGTAAGCGAACTCGCTGAAGGTGCCCGGTGGTTCGTTGAAGAAGGCGCCGAAGCGCTGTGCAAATCCGGCGTAGCCAGGTGCGAGCTGGGCGCCTGGAACCGTACCCAGGATGCGCGCGGAGAGATCAGGTCGGTCCGCCACGATGCCCTCGAGCTCATCGACCTTGCCGCCTTCCGGCAGCAAGTATTTCGGCCGGTCCGCCGTATCCCATTTCTCTTCCACCCGAGTCAGCAACTCCGTCACGAACTCGTTCGTGCCCAAGCCAAAGATGATGTGCGGGTGAAAGTTCACGATCTCCGTGGCTGGCGTGTCCCAGTCCACGTTGTCGTTGTCCGCCGGGTCCGCGTAGTCGCGGCGTAGCAAGAGCTTGGAGTCCGAAGCCGCACCGACACTCTGGGCCTGCATCTGGGAGTACACGGCATCGGCGAGGCCGAGACCGTAGGCATCGTCCTTGGCTGCAATCGCTATCCGTGCGGATTCGGTCATCCCCAGCTTGCCCGCGTCCCGCAGCAACCCCTCCACTTTCAGCACGAGCTCAGCGAGTGGTATGGCCTGGATGGTATCTGAAGGCGCCGTGCGCCACACGAGGCGGAGATCGTCATGACCTTGCTCGGCACGGTCACGTCGGTGGTCACCTGTACGGTAATACCGCTGAACGCTGGGCCCAGGATCGCCGGAACCTGCACCTCGTCGACCAGATGCCGTGCCACCCTTTCTGGGTCGTCGATATCGTGGCAGCCCAGCATCACGAGATGACGCTGTTGGCTCCCGCCAGCAGCGGGCAACCCGTTGGTGCGTGTTTCTATCTCGTTCAGCGCAAGCTCGGCGCCTTGCTTGAGTGGGTTACCAACGCTCGCGAACTGATCGCGAAGCGGCCCCATGAAGCCAAGCACGATGGTCTCACCCTCACCCAGAGCATCCTCCGGGAAGATCTCGGTGCAGTCTTCGGTCAGCAGCGCCGCGCACGAGTTGTCTCCTGGGCGGCACACCGCAGGCACACCCAAGCGGGCCGTACATTCCGCGCTCGAGCTGCACACGAGTCGTTCGCAGACTCGCTGCTCGGAACAGACGGTTCCGGCAAACTCTGATCCCTTCGTGGAACAGTCCGCGTCCGACTCACACTGCTCGGTGCTGGTATCCACCACCAGGTTGCAGCTGGCCAACTGCGGTGCGCACAGCACCGCGGCCACCGCGATGGCCCCGTAGCGGAAGTATCGCAAGGCATTGAAGCCGTGTTTGAATCCCCTCATCGCATTCACCCTCAAAACTGCATCCGCAAAGAAACACCGGACGGTCCCACCCCAAGCTGAGTGCTCGTGCGCGGCGCGCGGTATGCGGTGCCCTGATCCGCTGTGGGATCCGAGTCATCGTCCATCGACAGCCACAGCGTGATCCCCCCCGTAACGAGTGTCGCCGCTAGCATCACGTCGGTCACGATCGCCAGGGTGCGAACGCGCTTCGACTCCGAGTCCAGATCGTCCGCAGAAGCGTTGGGCGAGTCGCGCTTGTCCTTCAGCGAGCCATTCGCGGACAACGCGATGACCCCGGTCGTAGCCGCGGTGGCAGCGAACACACCGGTGAGGACCCAGCCAAACCACGGCGCGCCGCCTTCCGCTTCGGGTTCTTCGGGGACCTGTGGTGGCTCAGGCGGCGGCGGCTCTCCTGGCTTGGGAGGAGGGGTCGGCGCAGTGCTCGGCTTGGTCGCTTTCAAGTCAATCGAGAGCGACTCCTCATCCCCTCCGGCGATGCTCAAGCGCCTCCCCTGCTGGTTGTAGTCAGGATGACGTACTGCGATACGCCGCAGCCCCGCGTTGACGAGCACTGGCTCGCGCATCGGGCTGGTCCCCACCAACGCGTCGTCGACGTAGATCTCCGCCCCCTCCACGTCGACCTGGACGGTTAGCTTCGCAACGCGCCGCTCGAGCTTCTTGATCTCGGCCTGGACTTCGTCGCGACGCGACGCGGGGATCTTGTCTCCCCCTTCCGCGAGGTACTGACGATAGCCCTTCACCGCCGACGCGTAGTCATTGAGAGCGAAGCGCACGCGAGCGATGTTGTAGAGCAGCTTGTACGTCGGTCTCAGCTTGTACGCGCGCTCGAGTTCGACCAGAGCGCCGTCGAAGTCCGCGTCTTCGTACAGCTTGATCGCGCGCTCGTAGCGCTCCCTTGCCTCGGTATCTGGATCCGCGGCATGCGCCCTACCCCCAACGCCAAGAGCTGTAGCGGTGATCAAACCGCCCAGCACGAACCCCCTGATTCGTCTCATTGTCCCCGAGTATGCCAAAACCTTGGTTTCGCCAGGGTGATCAATGCACCAAGAGTCGACGCTGGCGCGAATCGTGGTGCTTTCTCTGTCCCTGTTTCGCTGTCTGTCTAGCCCAGCGCCGCCACGCCGGGCGCGCGGTCGACCGCGCGAGAGTTTGTGGGCTCCCCGAGCTCACACTCTCACTTCCACGTGAGAATGCTGCGCTAGCCATCTGGATCACCTCGGGTGCTCTTCACCCGCCGCCGTTCTCCAGAGAGCCGCCTTCACCAGACGGCACCGTTCTCCAGAGAGCCGCCCTCACCAGAAAGGCACCCTCACCAGAAAGGCACCCTCACCAGAAAGGCACCCTCACCAGAAAGGCACCCTCACCAGAAAGGCACCCTCACCAGAAAGGCACCGCTCACCACAGAGGCACCACGAGACCGATGCAGGTGCCCCGAGTTCACTCGCGAGAGACAACGGTGCTGCGGACGCGGAGAACACGTACGGCGCCGTTCGCTACTCCCAGGGATCGCTGCGATCCAGAGTCGGCGCCTTGGGCTTCGGCTTCTTCACCGGAGGTAGATCTCCGAATGGATCGTTCGTCTTGCTCTCCGCTGCCTTCGTCGACGCAGGAGCCACTCGAGGTCCTCTCGGCTGCGCGGTGGGCTCCGCCGAGTCGTTCTCGTCGCCATCATCGGTCGCCTGCTTCGCGAGCTCCAGGCGCAGGTCTACGTCCCGATCCCAGCGCACCTCTAGCTCGCGCTTGGCATAACCGGGGGCCGAGATCACCAATTTGTGTGCGGTGTCGTCCCGAGAGTGCTTCGACTCGTACGGGTTCTCTTTCAAGTCCACCCCATCCAAGGTCAGCTTGGCTTCCGTGGGTCTGGCCTCGATGTGTACACGGACCGAAGACGCCGTCGCCGGGCTCGCGCTCCCGGTGGCCAGATCGCTGGGTGTGACGGCCGCATCGCGCCCTTCGTCACTTCCGCGCGTAAACGCAAAAATCGCCAAGCCCGCCACACCGAGCAGCAGCACCGCGGCAAGCGTGGGGAAGAGCCAGCGCTTTCCCGCCGGCTCGGACACGCTCTCGGGGGGCAGATTCACCGGCGCCTGAACGTCGACGGACT
This sequence comes from Polyangia bacterium, assembly GCA_030433055.1. Taxonomy (GTDB): domain Bacteria; phylum Myxococcota_A; class Polyangia; order Polyangiales; family Polyangiaceae; genus JAHBVY01. Next base: position 1,011 of record JAUILJ010000479.1, on the reverse strand, counting down.
GGGTCGGCCCACGAGAAGACGGGGTCGCGTACCCCGGCATCGAGAACCCCCTCAGGCTGGGCAGCTCCATCGTCTCCGGGCTTGCTGGCATCGCGTCGGGTCCGGTGACGTCCGTCATCTCGGATCGGATCACTTCCCCGATCTCCTGCCGCTCCTCGGCGAACAGTTCGCTCACTCGCTCGCCAACGTCCCGCCCGCTCACCTTGCGGAACGCATCCAGAAACGCCACCAAATCTGCACGGAAAGATTCGGCGTCCTGGTATCGGTGTTCGGGCTTGAGCGCCAGGGCGCGCTCGATCACCTGCTCGAGCTGCAGAGGCAGATCGGGCACGACGTCGCGGATCTTGGGGATGTCGCCTTGAATCAGCTTGTGAAGGATCTCCACCTCGGCGCGCGTGTTGTACATGCGCCGGTTGGCGACGGCCTCCCAGAGCATCACGCCGACGCTGAAGAGGTCTGCGCGGTGGTCCAAGCCGTCGCGGAGCGCCTGTTCGGGCGCCATGTACGCCACCTTGCCCTTCAGCACCCCAGACTGAGTCTCCGTGGACTCCAGTGTCTTGGCGATACCGAAGTCTACGAGCTTCGTCTGGCCGGCGTAGGTGACGAACACGTTCTGCGGCGTCACGTCGCGGTGGACGATGTCGAGCGGAGTACCATCGTAATCTTTCAGGCTGTGGGCATACTCGAGCCCCTCGAGCACCTGACAGAGCACGAGCAGTTCCATTTCCAAGGGGAAACCGGCCGCAGACTCACGCGCTCTCGCCTTGACGCGATGCAACGGCTGGCCATCGAGATCGGGGATGAACCCCTCTTCGCCCCAAGCCCATGTTGCGCTGCTTCCGTCCCGCTTCGAAGGCGGACCATAGCGCTCCTCCAACTGCGCGATCAGCGCGGCAGGCTCTGGCAGGTTCTCGTTCGGCTCGCGGATCGTGCGGCGGATTTGCAGCACCCGCCCGCCCATAGCCTCGGTCGCCAGCGTGGCGCTGATTTCGGCATAGGGATCGCGGCCCA
>JAUILJ010000478.1 GCA_030433055.1 Polyangia bacterium | reverse complement strand
CTCCCCTCTGCTACCAGACGTGTGACTTCTGGGTTACCGGCGGCTGCCCCAACAACGAGAGCTGCACCCTCGGAGGGTTTTGCCAGCAAGGCACCGCGGATCCAGCCAACCTCGAGTTTCCGTGCGCGACCGACGCTGCAGCGGGTGATCCGTGCGGTCAGCTGGGTGGTGGTCAATCAGGCGGCTTCTGGGCGGGCGTCTGCGCGCCTGTCGATTCCGCGCTGTACTGCGTGCAGTTCTGTCGCCTGACCGAGGATGACTGCTACACGGGCACCTGCCAGGACGCCCTCGGCCTCGGTGCTGAAGGGATCGGCGGCTGCTTTTGATGCCCCCACTCGCAGGTGCTCGCGCTCCGCGCTGCGCGCCTGCGGTCTCCCCCAAATCCGTGCTCGGCTTCGCCTCCGCGCGTCAGGGGGAGACGAGCCTCACGGATCCACACACTCGTGATTTCGACAAATTCGGTCACCTTTGCACTGCGTGTCGTACCAACACCCCAGCTGTTCGGCGCCTGGCGCTAACCCGGGCGCGGGAACCGCTGGAGGTGGTGCTGGGCGACCGGGCGGCGGCGGTGGCTGGGTGGGTTGGGCGACATTCGCCTGGCCCAATGCGGGCGCGGTTTCCGTGCAATCGCGATGGTTGCACACGTACTCCCTGCCGCGACAGTACGCCTTCCAAGACCAGTAGTCTTGTGCCCTACTTGCGCCTTCTTTGAACTGGATGCGTATCTCGTCCTCGGTACAGCCGGTGTGTCCCGCGCTGAGCGCCTTCGACGAGCGTTCCATCTGCTTGTGGCTGACACACGCGACCAGAGGCGACAGGACTATTGCGAAGCCGAGAATCAGAAACCGCATGGTCGTCGTCTAGCCACACCGGGAGTTTGGTGCAAGCTCGAGCTCGCCAGGTGCGCTCTGGCCTCCTTACCCCATGAGCAACGGACTGACCAAGCTGGTGCAGCAACTGTTGCGCGGAGCGTGCCTGTCCGAGGCCGACCTTTCTCTGGCATGCGACGGAGCGCGACTGCTGCTCGCAACGGAAGGGCCTGAGGCTTCGCGCGAAGCATTCGCGACCGCGCGGCACTATTGAAGGCCGTGCGGTCGCGAAACCGAGCCCAATTCGCACCGATCGGCGCGAGCGCTGTGCTAGTTACCCACCTCGAAGAAAGCGAGGTCCGACCATGCGTACCTACTCCCGATCCGCCTCTTGGCTCTTGCTCGCGTCCGCCCTTGGCTACCTCGGCGCCTGCTCCGCGTCGGAAGATCTCGACGCCTACGAGGCGGGTGCCACGACCTCCGCAGTCATCGAGTGCGGGTCCTACTTGCAGATCCCCGAGGAACAAATCCCTCCCCAGGCTCCCTGCACGAAATACGCAGCACCAGACGCGACAGGCAGCGGAGACGGCAGCGCCCAGAGCCCGTTTACTCTCAGCCAAGCGCTTTCGAGCGCTTCTGGAGAGATCGTGTGTCTCCGCGGGGGAACCTATGGTAGCGGCGGCAACACTGTCTTCACGAGCACCGCCACGAACCTGATCCTGAGGTCCGCCCCCGACGAGCACGCGGTAATCGACGGAGGACTCGACATCACCGGGAACCAGTTTCTGCTCTTCGAGGTCGAGATCAAGAATAGCCAAGCCGGTACCAGGCCGCGGGGTGTAGAGGTGAATGCCCACTCCGTGGCTCTTCGCAACAATCTGATCCACGACACTGGCACCGCCGGCGTGTACACCAGCAATGCCAGCGAGTGCGTTTCTCTCGAAGGCAACCTGATTTACGCCAATGGATTCGGAGTGACAGGGCGCGGCGTGCTCGGCAAGGCACACGGCCTCCGTCTCGTTGGCAACGCCATCGCAAACAACGAAGCTCAGGCGGTCGACCTCGGTGGCTCCGACGTCGGGCTGCAGCACAACGCGTTCTTCGGTCGAGTGCGTGCGTACGGCGGAGGCCTCGAGGTAAGTGCGTCGCACAACCTCTTCGACGGCACCACCCAGTTCGGGTATTCCACCACCGCCTCGGGATCGCTGACCGCCGGCAACAACCTGTTCTCCACCGACGAGACCGGCTACCTGTGGGTGGGCAACTTCGGCAGCATCGATGTCTCCGACAACCGCATCATCGACACTGACGGACTGTTGTTGAGCTACAGCGAAGATCAAGTGATCCCCAGTACAAACTACTGGGAGCGCAACAGCTACGAGTACACCGGCACGAACTCGTCCCCGGTCGTCGAATCCGGTGTCGCCTGGTACTCCTTTGGCGCTTGGAAGGCGAAGACCGATCCGCTGGATACTTCGACCGTATCGACCGTGATTGGTGGGCCGCGCATCGGAACCCTCCAGGTTGGCCTGAAGCGGGGTCAGGTTTCCGTTGCTTCTTTCCACGAGGAGATGAGCGTCAGCGTTGACGTGGCCAGTTTCGGGCTCGATGAGGGAGACCGCTACGAAGTCTGGAACGCCAAGAACCCGTGCGGCGACCCGCCGATCCTGGGCGTGGTCCCAGCCTCCACGTCGATTGACATCCCCCTCACCGGCTGGACCGAAGCGGAGCCGACCGCCGGCGCGGCCATCTCAAGCGACCAACACGCCTTCGTGGTCACGAGCGGCCGCGCCCACGACTTCTGCGGGACGTGCGATCGCTACGCGTCCCCAAGCGCCCCGCTCGCCACGCCAGCCCACTCGCCCCAGGGTACCTTTGACGACCCCTGGAACCTCCAGGACGTGCTCACGGCGGGGGCGACCAGCGTTCAGCCAGGGGACACGGTGTGTCTACGCGACGGCGAGTACAAGGCCGGAGATGCGGCAACCGCGTACGGCATCTACATGGCAACCTACGAGGTGACGACTGCTGGCCAAGCCGGAGCCCCCATCACCTTCCGGCCCTTCCCCGGGGAACACGCATCGATCCGCGGTGGCTTCTTCCTTCGGCGTCCCCACCTGCGGTTCCAGGATCTCGAGATTTACGACGTGTTCGAGCGGAACCACCCCTCGGCGACCTACGACGGCCGCCCGCCGGCATTCAGCGCAATTGAAGAGGTCGGTGGACCAACGATCGAGGACGTCAAGGTCATCAACTGTCGACTCCACGACAGAACACAAGGCGCTGGACTCCAAACGAAAACCGTGGACACCGAGTTTTACGGCAACACCGTCTACAACAACGGCTGGGACGACTCCCGACCTCCGACTGAAGAACCCAAGTTCAAACCCCGTGGGCACGGCCACGCGTTCTACCTACAGAGCAACGACGGCCTGCAGTACGCGGTGGACAACATCGTGTTCAACAATTTCGGCGCTGGCTTCCACCTGTACGGCGGTGGCGCCTTGTCGGGGTACCGTATCCAGGGCAATGCCGTGTTCGAGTACGCGAAGGCCTACGAAGTGAACAGCGGTCGCAAGAACGGCACCTGGTTCACGGTCAAGGACGTCGAGTTCACCGGCAACCTTGGTTATGGCGGCACCTACGCCTTCGGCACTTCCACCCGGATCTACACGGACGAAAATGGCGATCCCCGCGCCGAGCCCGTTCTGACCGACTACCAGGACATCAAGCTGCACGGAAAGACTTTCATCGACGCCCGGGCGGGTCTGCAGGTACTCAGCTGGCGCAACCCAAGCGTACAGAACAACGTTTTCCAGGTGATCCCGGGCTACAACAAGGTCATTACCTGGAAGTGGAACGAAGTTGAGCAGACCACCTCTCCGGCTCCAGACCCGAAGTTCGACTCCTCAGGCTGGAAGAACAACGAGTGGTACTGGCCGTCGCCCGAAGGAAACTCCTTCGCTTGGTCCGACGGCATCGCAGACCACTACCCCGGAAGCTTCTACAGCTGGTCCAGTTGGACGACACCCAAAGCCCAGGGAGGAATGGGATTCGACTCTGGGTCGACTCTATCGACCACCGCGCTGGTCGATCCGGACATCCACTACCGCCCCAATGCCTACAAGAAGTTCAGCGGTTCCATCACGATCTTCAACCACCCAGGCGCGAGCAACCCGAACGTCTCCATCGACCTGGCCAAGCTCGGGTTCACCCCAGGGCGTCGCTACGTGATCCGGAACGCGTTCGATCCATGCAATGACACAGGCAGCAACGTCCAGTCCGGCGTCTACACCGGCGCGGAGGTCAGCGTCTCCCTCGACCCAGCGAACTACACCCGCGCGTGGCCCATCTGCTACCCGAACCCAAGCGATCCGGTGAACCCCTATCAGGGCATACTCAACGACGCGTTCGAGATCCAAGATCTACCCATGCCGAAATTCGCGATGTTCCTCGTGCAGCAAGACGAACCTGGGTACTGCGCCGCACAGGAGGCGAAGTGCGATCTTGCTGTGTGCCCGACCGGCGTGACCTGCGTCAGCAACTGAGACGCGGTCCACATGCGGCCTGCTCACGAAGATGTTCACCAGCTGGCTCAGATCGGCGCAGTGGCGGAGCATTCCGCGGACGTCCCCGTCAGCCCCTGAAGAGTCAGCGTTTCCGACTTCGTCGCCGAGTCTTGGTAGCAAAGTGCCGTGGCACGGATCTGGCTACGAACTCGTCATGCTGCTCCTACGCTCCCTTGCGCTCCTCGCACTCACTCTCCCCTTGGCCTGCGGAAGCTCCACCGGGTCTGACCACGCGACCGGCTCGGCTGGCGCCCCCGGAGAAGCGGGCGATACAACGCCGGACGACACCGACGACACCGACGACACCACTCCCACCGATGGGACGGACGACGGAGCCGACTTCAACACCATCTCCCAATGCGAGACCGACACCGAGTTCGAGTACGTCTACGCGACGCTGTCACCCAACTACGATCCGGGGGAACCCATCGACTGGGACGCGAACGGATTCAGAGACATGCTCCTAGCGTTGAGTGAACGTCGTCCCGGGAAGTACCGCATCGAGGTCTCCTACTCGCGCGGTTTGGACGGCGCCTCAGTGACGTCCGTGCTCTTGATTGGAGACTCAGGCTCCGCGCTCCACGTCCACAGCAGCTCCTTTTCCTACTACCACGGCGGCAGCGGGACCTCTTACTGGACCGCAGAGGAGTGCGAGCTTCAACCACCAAGCTTCTTCGAAGCCTGCTTGGTGGATGATGAGTCCTTGGAGAGCTGCGCCGATCCAAGCGTTGGCGTCAGCCCCAATATACTGGCTTGGCTAGCGTCTTGTTCCCCGGCGGAAGCGGTGTGTCGGTAGCCTGCCCAGCTACTCCGTGGCCAGCAGCTCGTCGAGCCCTTCGAGCGTCCGCCGAACGCTCGGGGCAGCCGAGGCTTCCTCGAGGAAGGCTCGCAGCTGCTGGACGGCGCGGCGGACACGGCTGCGCACCGTGCCTTCCGGGATCTCCAGGATCTCGGCCACCTGACTCGCCGACTGGTCCTCGAAGTAGAACAGCTCGACAGCTAGCTGCAGCTCGAGCGGCAGGCGCTCGAGGGCGACCTGGAGCAGCCGCAGATCCTGCCCGCGCGCGACCCAGGTGCTGGGGGAGGAGCGCATGTCCGCCATCGTAGTCATCGAGACCGGAGTCCCGGAGCGTGTTCGCTTCCTCAGCGCGTCGTAGAGCCGGCTCTTGGCCACCCGGAACAGATAGGTTCGGAACGATGCATCCCCGCGGAAAGCGTCGCGGTTGCGCGCGCAGCTGAGAAACGTCTGCTGCACCATGTCTTCGACATCGTCGTCGAGCTTGCTACGGAAGAAGCGATAGATCGCAGAGAAGTGCCGCTGAAAGAGCTGGTTTCCCGCCCTCTCGTCGCCTTCCCGCCAGGCCTCGAGGAGCGCCGCGTCGTCGCTCGCGTCGCTTATCGCCACTCTGCTCATCTCCACTCTGCCTTTAGCTCGAATCCGTCGTCCGCCACGTTCCGAATCACGATCTCTCCAATCCTCGCGCCGGCCGCGAGCAGGCCGACGCGGACCATCTCCCCGGTGCCGACGCGGGTCAGGTCGTTCATCGTGTGGGCTGGGTGCCCCATCCAGAGGACCGCCGAATGCTCCGCTGCCTCGACGATCCGCATCTCCATCCCCGAGATGCTGTTGTTGTAGATCCCCATGACCCGCGGCATGAAGTGCGGGGACGATACGGGCGGCAGCGAGAAGCTCGCGAAGAGCAGCCGGAACGAACCCTGGCAAATCTCCCCGATGAACTCGGCGTAGTCGGCGACAGACTCGAAGTGCGCGTCGTAGATGGCGCACAGGATCGCGCGCCCCGCTACCGCAGGGATCCGCTCCTCTTCCCAGACGGTCTTGATGCATGGCAGCAGGATTTCCGGCGGGTCGGGGAGCGCCTTGCGGCCAAGCGCGAGCCGGAAGGTGATGCTGGGGAGCCAGTGGCCCGGCGCCGTGTCCAGTCCCTCGGGGAGCTGCTCGAGGTAGGATTCGAGCTTCGAACCCCTGAACCAGCGCATGCTGCCCGGCGCGCCGACCACCGAGGCAAGCTCCACGTCAGACGACAAGGACTCGAGCAAAGCGGCGAGGTCACCCATTCTTGCGAACCGGTCGCGCCGGCTCTTGCTCAGCCCACGCGAGACGGCGCTCAC
>JAUILJ010000477.1 GCA_030433055.1 Polyangia bacterium | reverse complement strand
TTCGACTCCGATCAGGGGTCGAAACAGCAACTCTACGATGCACTGGAACGTAACCCACTGAACTGCCACGGCCGAGCGATAGCCGACTAAGTAGACGAACGCAGTAAACGTAACGAATGCTAGGGCGTGCACCCGCCAAAGCTTGCGCAGGACACCTCGCCACCCGGCCCCGAACAGCTCGCAGACGAACGCCAATATAGCGATCATCGAGATATGCATACCGATGCGATAGATGTCTTCCCAGAACAGCGGGCGGTCATACAGCAGTGTACGCAACTTCGTGTAGTAGAGCGTGTAGCCGCACGCGCCGAGTGCGTACGTGCCTGCCAAGAACTGCAGGCGACGGGCAGCGCGGGAGAACGACGCCATCAGCAGCGCTGAGATACCAACGATGAAGGCGATTGCTGCGCCGATGGTGCGGCCGAGATCACGCTGCAAGATGGCCCGTTGATGCGCTGCAACCGACCCGACGAACGCGTGCCCCTGTACCCCGACTAGCCAGTGAGTCGAACGCACGCGCAAGACGAGCTCATGACCCGCCGCGCCGCGGGGGAGACGCACCAGGCGCCACGTGAGTCCATGCCAAGTCTCCTTTGGATCATCCAAGTCTCCGTGCTGATCGATCAGCTCTCCGTCCAAGTAGCATTCGTACTGGGTCAACAGCGGATCGAGCATCAGCGCGGGATCGCGGAAGTCGCCTTCCGGGATGCGCGCCTTCAGCCACAAGCGCTTGGACCGTCCCGAGCTGCGATACAGCCGTTCTCCCGGCGCGATCTCGGACCACTCTTTGGGTTCCGACTGCTCCAGCCACTTCAGCTTGCCGGCCCCATCTCGAGGGGAGTCACCGACGCGATATTTCCACCCAGTCAATTCCACACGGGATTGCTCATCCGCGCGCGGAGATCCTGCGCAACTCAACAACGTCGAAACAAGAAAAAGCAGGGTGATCGCACACAAAGTACGGCCGTTCAGCGCACACACTCCCCGGGCGCTCTGCTGCCCACCTCCCTGGAACACGCAGCAACTATACGTGGAAACGTCCGGTGGCTGCCCGACTCTCGCGCGTGGCGTGTGCGTGTTGTGAGCGGAGGACGATTTCACCCGTATCCCCCGATGACGGGGGATGAGCTTGCGCGCTGCTTGCCGTAGCGTTCAATGCCATGGAGCAACGACGGAGCAGTTCAAGGGCCGGTTGGTGTGGATGGGTGTTGGCGTTGGGCGCTTTGCTCGGTTCGGGGGCCTGCGATCCAGAGGAAGAGAACCAAGCGGTTCCGATCCACAAGGCGTGTACCGAAGACGCCTGCGAAGGGGCGATGGTGTGCGAGCTGCGTGAGGACGGGTCGATCAACCAGACTACGCCCCACTGCCTGTGCGCAGTCGGCCAGAAAGGCGCGTCTTGTGCGCGGGACACCGACTGCAGCAGTGGGGAACACTGCGGAACTCCCAGCTGCCAGTGTGTGCCCGAGGGCGGGACGGGTGGCACCTCCGGAACCGGGGGCTCAGGCGGAACGGCGGGCTCGGGCGGAACGGCGGGCTCAGGCGGAACAGGTGCCGTGGCAGGTACCTTCCCGCCGATGATGACTGACTGCCCAACCGACGCGAATGGCTGTATCACGACCGACCCGAACGACGACTGCGACATCGTGATGGCCGATCTCGTGACCCTCCCCACGGAAACGGTCGCCGCAGATGGTTTCCTCGAGATCCCAGGCCCCGGTTTGGCATATGTCCACATTTACGCCTTCGGGGAAGATCTCCAATACGAGAACGCCGGATATCGCGCCGCGATTTCCCATAGCGGGCCCCCAGGAAGCGCGCAGATGGTCGTTGCCAACATCGTCAGTTCTGATTTGGTCGCCCAGGACTCTGCGTCCTGGCCAGTCCCCGAAGAGAACTACCCGTTCTCCCTACTGGCGAGCTTCGATAGTGTCTCCAAGACCGCATCGCTCGACATCACGGCAAGCGGAGCTCCGAGCGCACCGTTGATGGGGGGCGACATGAGCGCTCCTCTCAACTCTCAGACGATTGTGACGCTCAAGAACGCGACGCTGTGCTCGATCACCACGTTGGCAAAATAGTCCCTTGCTAGGACACGCCCAGCACCTGAGCCATCTGCGGAGTCAGTTCGCCGTACTTGCGCAGGTAGTGTCCGTACAAGACGCGCTCCTCGTCGAGGGCCCGCGCCACCGCGGGTCGCTGTCGCAAGTTCGCGAGATAGACCTTCAGTGCAGGCCAGCGGCCGAGATCAACCGGCGTGGCAGCAAACCAGTTGAGCACGGTGACCAGGTATGCGTCCGCGACGCTGAACTCGCTCAGCAGGAACTCGCGGCCCTCGACATAGCTCGCTAGGTAGTCGAGGCGAGACTCGGCCTTGCTCAGCGCATAGGCTTTCACCTCGGGTGCAGCTTTGCGATCGAAGAGCAGGGAAAACACACCCTTGTGAAGTTCCGTGCTGATGAATGAAAGCCACTGCTGGAGCTCGGCTTGCTCCGTCTCCCCCCGCGCCGCGAGGAGCTTGCCCCCTTCGAGGCGCGCCACCCGCTGCAGCACGGCCATGTTCTCCTTCAAGAGCCGTCCGTCGCCCTCCTCCAGTACCGGCACCAGGCCCAAGGGGTTCACGCGCAGGTAGTCACCGTCGTCCTTCAGGGTGCGCTTGGCGCGGGGGTCCACTTCGACGTACTCGGCGTCGATGCCCGCTTCGTAGAGCGCGATGCGAGTCGCCATGGAACAGGCCAAGGGTGAAAAATACAGCTTCATGTTGCTACTCCTCCAGGCGGGTTGGGTGAAGACGTGATCTTGTCAGCGTCTGTACGAGCACGGTGGTTGTCGCTTGGCAGGGTGCCTTTCGACACCCTGCCTTTCGACACCCTGCTCGAGACGGCAATCTGGGGAATGGAGCAGCGTGCGTCCAACGCATAGTTTTGCTAGTTTATATGCGTGTCACGCATACCTGGTTTGAAGCGCCCAAGAAGGGCCCAGGCGCCCAAGCCGCGCCTGGAGGTGCGAGATCTCGAGCTGGTGCTGACGCTGGCCGCCACAGGGAGCACCGTGGCTGCGGCCGAGCGACTTCACATCACCCAGTCCGCGGTGAGCCGAGCTTTGATCCTCGCGGAAGAGCGCATCGGCGTCCAGCTCTTCGAGCGTCAGCGCCGCGGCCTGCAACCGACCACCGCGGGCAAGCGCCTGCTCGGCGGCGCTCCGGAGCTGCTCCAGGCGTGGCTCGAGCTCGAGCGGCAGGTGACGCTACCCGCGGTGCCGCCCCAGCGCATCAAGCTCGTGTGTCAGTGCTACACCGCCTACCGCTGGCTCCCCACGACGCTCGCGCGCCTGCCAGAGTCCCTCGCCAACCTCGATGTGCAGCTGGCTGTGGAGCACACGCAGGATCCCCTCGCTGCGCTCCAGAGCGGGGACGTAGACATCGCGTTGCTCGCGTCATCGAGTGCCCCTGCCCCCCTCCAACAGCTCCCGCTATTCCACGACGAGATCGTGTTCTTGGTGGCGGACACGCACCCCCTCGCGCAGAAGAGGAGCCTGAGCGCCAAGGATCTCCTCGGACAACCCTTGATCACGTCGACTCAGACGCCCCACGCCGAGGCCAGCTGGTTCATGCGTAGGGTGTTCGGGGCCCGTCAGCCAAAGCTCAAGCACGTTCGCTTTCCACTGACGGAGGCCATCATCGACGCGACCCGCGCAGGCCTGGGCGTCGCCGCCCTGTCGGAGTGGATCGTAGACCCATACCTGGAGCACGGGCTCAGCGTGCTGCGCCTGGGCGGCAAAACCCTGCGTCGGTCCTGGACCATGGCTTTCCACATGGAATGTAAAGTCGCCGCCAGTGGCCTTGCTTCGGCATTGCTCGCCGCAGCACCTGTCGGATCCCGCCACCCCACCGGGCGGCTATAGACTTCGAGGCCACAGCGCGGGTGGCTTTGCATAGCGAGACTCCGCAGCCCCAGCGGCAAAAGCTGCGCTGCACTACCCCCACCTCGTCAGCCTTGCGCATCTGTCGAATCGCCGCTCGAGCGTGAGCGACGCAATGTGCAGGATTGGTTCGGGAAAGCAACCTGGCCGAAACACTCACCGTGTCCGAATCACGGTGGATGTCGCAGGATAGCGCCTGCGAGTCCACGAGTCCTCCGTGCGTGCCTCGACGGGCACGGAACCCGCAAGGGCGCAGACCGCACCCAACCAGATCAGCTGGACCTACCAGCCTCCACCAAGCATGCGCCTCTGTGTCAGCCATGGATACCTTCGAGCCACTCACCGCCGGTTCATCCCACCACGACCTCGATGCTCGTGAGGCGCTGCTCGCGTCCGAATGGCTCGAGACCAACGGCCTGGGCGGCTACGCCTCCTCCAGCATCGCGGGAGCCAACACCCGCAAGTACCACGGCCTGCTGATCAGCCGTACACCGGAGCCGCACCTGTTGCTGTCCAAGCTGGACCCAGCCATTATTTCCTCCGGGCAACGCATTGGGCTAGGAACGAACCTGTTCCCCGGCGCCGTTCACCCCCAAGGGTATCGGCGACTCTCCTCGTTCACGCGCTCGCCCAACCCACACTGGCGCTTCGAACTCGAACGCGGTTCATTCGAGCGCTCCGTGCTCATGCCCCGAGGCGAGGACGCCGTGCTCCTGCGCTTCGCGCTCAGCAAAGACGCCGCCCCCTGCACGCTCGAGCTGACGCCGTTGCTGGCCTTTCGGGGCCTACATCGCCTGACGCACGAGAACTTCGAGCTCCGTGCTCGGGTCTTCTGTGAAGGACCGAGCCACAAGATCAGCCCCTACGCTGGGCTACCGGATCTATATTTCCAGCACGATGCGGCAGATCCCCTGGAGTTCTTCCCCGGGCCTCACTGGTACTACCGCTTCGAGTATCCACGCGAGCAAGAACGCGGCTATGATTTCCTCGAGGATTTATTTTGCCCGGGGCTCTTCGAGTTTGCTCTAGAGCCGGGCGCGAGCCTCACGCTGCGCGTCGGCACTGCGTTGAGCGATCAGGCGCCGAGCGCAAGCTGGCAGGCTGAGATCGCGCGCCGCGAACAACGCGACGCGACCTTCTCCGGACGGCCCTCATCAGTCGCCGAGCTGTGCTCCCGGGCGGAAGACTTCTTGGTCTGCACTCCGTCGGGCCTCGCCGTCCAAGCGGGCTATCCCTGGTTCGAGTGCTGGGGCCGCGATGCGATGATCGCCGTTCCAGGCCTGTGCTTCGGCACGGGGCGGCTGGCCGAAGGCACGCGAGTGCTCAGCACCTTCGCCAGCCAAGCGCGCTCGGGCTTGATCCCGAATTTCCTGAATCCACGCGGAGAGCATGCCTACAACTCGGTCGACGCCTCGCTTTGGTTCGGCTGGGCCGTGGGTGAGTTGCTCCGTCTGGGCCACGCCGCCGAAGCGCGAGCCTTCTTGCCAGCGCTGGAGCAAATCGCCGATGCCGTGATCCGACGGTCGACCCCCGGGCTCTGGCTGCAAGGTTCCGGCCTCCTGTGGTCAGACGCTCAACTCACCTGGATGGACGCGAAGGTCCAGGGAGTTCCCGTAACGCCGCGGCGCGGGCTGGCGGTGGAGATCAACGCACTGTGGATCCACCTGCTGGATCTGCTGCTGCGACTCACCGATGAACCGAGCGCGCGCCTTGGCGAAGTGAGCGCGCTGCGTGATCGAGCGGCAGGGAACTTTGCGCCGACGTTCTGGCTCGACGACTTGGGCTACTTGGCCGACGTGGTGGAACTGCATGACGCGGGGCACTTTGCACACCGGGAGTTGCGGCCCAATCAGCTGCTGGCCGTCGCACTTGATACCCGTGACCTGCTGACTCCCCAACAAGCGCGCTCCGTCGTGAGCGCCGTCAGCGAGCAGCTCGTGACTCCGTTCGGCTTGCGCACCTTGGCACCGAGCAGCTCGGCCTACTGCGCGCGCTACGCGGGCTCCCAGGAAGCACGAGACAGCGCCTACCATCAGGGCACCGTCTGGCCCTGGCTGGTTGGGCACTACGTCGCGGCCAGCCTGATGACGGCGCCCGACCCCGCGGCCTGTGCCGCAAGGCTCAGTGAGACCTTCGCTCCGTTGTTCGAGCAGCACCTCGGCGCGTACGGACTCGGCAGCATCGCCGAGGTCTTCGACGCCGATCCACCTCACACGCCTGGCGGCTGCATCGCCCAAGCATGGAGCGTCGGCGAGTTGCTGCGCGCTCACGCCTGGCTCGAGCGCAGCCTTCACCCTCTCCCCCCAACCCAAACCCCCACACAACGCACACAACAAGGAAGCACAGCTGAGGCTGGTTGAGAGCCGACAATGAAGATCCTGATGTTTGGCTGGGAGTTCCCGCCATTGATCAGTGGAGGCTTGGGCACGGCCTGCCACGGACTGACCTTGGGTTTGAGCCAACTGGGAGTCGAGATCGCGTTCGTTCTACCGCGCATCGACGACCCCAGCGAGGGCCAACACCTGGAGTTGATCGGCGCCAATCAGGTGCCGGTCCCCAAGGAACCGATCACCGACACGCAGAGCGTCTT
>JAUILJ010000476.1 GCA_030433055.1 Polyangia bacterium | reverse complement strand
GAGGTGAACGGCCTCGGACCGCTCAGCGCAGCGCTGATCGCCACCATCGACGCCGTCGACGACCCGAGCGCTGTCAGCCTCGGCGCGATCTTCGAGCAAGCCCGCGCGCGCTGCCGGCAAGAGCGCCCTGGCGGGGACCCGAGCCGGGCGCAGTCGGCGTTCGTCTTCGCGCTCTCCAACGTGTCGGTCCCGCTGGTCTCCGACCCAGCCATCGCGCTCGATCCGGCCCCTCGCGCTCCGCCGGTGGATCGACCATCCACGCCGGCACCCGGTGCCTCGGATGCCTCCGGCCCACGACCGGAGCCGGCCGCGCCTCGACGTGTCGCAGCGCTCGTCCTCGGCGCGCTGATGGTCACGCTGGTCGTCGGCTGGCGGATGTGGCCATCGGCACCGCCCGGTCCGCCCATTGCCCAGGTCCTGCTCGAGGGGCGAACCCGACTCGTCGATCGGGATGAGGTCACCGCGGAGATGGTGGACCGCTTCCGGCCTGGCATGGCCCGGCCGGGCCTGCCGTTCGACGTCGACGGCGGGCGGACGCCGGCCAGCGCGGTATCGATCACGGCGGCCGACGCCCAGGCGTACTGCGAAGCACGAGCCATGACGCTGCCATCGGTCGCCGACTATGCAGCGCTAGAGTTGCTGAGACCCCCTGCGACGGTGCCGCCACCACCGACCGTGGCTGCGCGCGACCCGGAGGCAGCCAAGGCCTGGCTGCTTCGGGTCGATCAGGGAGATGTGCGGGGGGATGAGCGGATTCGCGGCCTCGGGACCCGAGCCGCCGAGTGGGCCCGAGTCGATGGCAAGCAAGACATCGCATACGTGGCGATCGGTGACTCGACGTTGCCTATAGCCCTACTTGACCCCACCGGGACGGCGGGCACATGGCACAGGCTGGGTGACTATGTGCAGTCACCCAGCAGGGTCATGAGCCGCAGCGGAGCCGACCCTACGCTCGGCTTTCGATGCATCAGCCCGTGATGGCTTCGGCCGTGCGCGTCAGCCCGAGCAGATCAATGCAGGGCCATCTCGACGGTCTTCGAGGCTGCCGCCCGGCAGCCGGCGGCGTCGCTGTCGACCAAGGGCGCCCCGACGGGCACGAGGGTCCGCGCGCCGGGCGGGGCTTCAGTCTGCCAACGCATCGAACCATCGGGCAGCGGCCGACCGAAGTGGGTCTCTCCGCTGGCAGCGATCGCCCACCAGATGCGCCCCAATTCGTCGAGCACGAAGCCGAAGTGCGTCTCCCCAGAGTACGCCCGGGTCTCGACCCGCGGCTCACCGTCGACGACCGGCATGCCGAAGTGTGTTTCACCGCTCCTGGCGATCAATTGCCAGAGCATGGCCCATGACAAGGCCGGAGTCAGCGCCAGCGGAGCGTTGGCCCACCAGCCGACGCCAAAGCCAGCCAGCCAATCGCGGTTGTAGGCCGGCTCAAGGGGCTGCAGCAGCCGCAGTCCGTAGGGGCCGACAATACATGCGGCGATCTTCTCGGGCGCGTCGCTGCGCTGATAGACGGAGGTCCCTTCGATCGGACCGGGGAGTCGGGTGATGCCCGAGCTGCCAGACGTCTCGGCGAAGGCCGAGGCGCTGAGCAGGATAAGAGCGATGGCAGCGATGACCGAGATGGCAACGGGGGGACAGGAACACATGGCGTCTCTCCTCGGGCGCACCGGTCCCGTCGGCCCCCGATGGGTCCCGGCCGGCGCTGCTTCAGTGAGTGTCGAGCCCATCTGCGGGGCCCGGGTCACCCCCAGCGGGTGACGCCGAGCAGAGATTGCAGCGACCGTGCCATGTCGGGTCTAGACGCACTCATGCGGCTTCGCGCCGGATCCGGCCGTCAGGGGCGAGGCGAGAGCGCCGATAAGGGCTGATTGCAATCGATTGCAATCAGCCCGAAGCAGCGGGTGTCAACGCACGTCGAATATGTGCCCCCCGGCACGCACGAAGCAGCCATCGGGCGGCGGCCGCTGGCTGAACGTCGGCGCCGGCACGATCTTCTGTAACTACGATGGCTTCAAGAAGCATCGCACGATCATCGGCGCCGGCGCCTTCATCGGCAGCGATAGCCAGCTCGTCGCCCCCGTGAACATCGGTGCGGGCGCCTATGTGGCGACGGGCACCACCGTGACTCAAGACGTCCCGGACGACGCGTTGGCCATCGCGCGAGTGAAACAGCAGAACAAGCTTGGCTACGCGGGGCGGCTCAAGGCTCGTCTGCAGGCTGCCGCCCGTCGCGACTCGGAGAAGCTGCGAGTCGAAGGCAAGAAGTAGGGCGACCCCCTAACAGAAGCGCGAGCCGGAGCTGTTCGCGAATTGAGGCTGCGCGGCTCGCATCGGGGCACGCCGCCACACACACGTCCGCAGCTGCGTGGCTGCGCTGGATGATTTTGCGCCGTTATTGAGCCGCGTGGGAGGGCGTCGGGTCAGGCGAACGGCTGGCATGGTGCCTGCACATCTTCTCTCTCGAAGGAGGAGTGATGATGAGACAGGCTCGCAACGGTCGCGCCGCGTCCCCACGAAATAAATATCCGTACGGATTTGTGTGCCGGAGCGTAGCCCTGGGCGCGATGCTGTGCGCGGTGGGGTGTGCCGGCCCAGTGCAAGAGAACACCGACCCGAACCTACCGTCCGCGGGTGCAGACCAGGAGTATGAACCTACGCTGGGAGAACCGGCGGAGTACAGCACTCGGTACATTCGCCTCGATGTCGGCCCCGCTGAGGCAGGGTGCCCTACGGAGATCCCATTCTTCGATTTCGATCAGGCCAAGGCGCGCCCCCAAGACCACGTGGAGCTATCCAGCCTCGCAGCCTGCCTGAACGACCCGAACCACCGTGATGCGGAGATCGTGCTGGTCGGTCACACCGACACTCGAGGCAGCGCGGAGTACAACCAGCGTCTCGGCTTGAAGCGTGCGGAGACCGTCAAGGAGCTGCTGGTTGGATACGGCGTCTCTGCCGACCGCATTCAGGTGAGCTCAGCCGGCGAGAGCCAGGCGCGCGCCGAGCGAGACCCGTTGATTTCCCAGGGATACGACCGCCGAGTCGATGTCGTCCAGATGGAGATCAGGAAACCCTACTGACGTCTGCGTCTTGCGGACGTGAAGACTCGTGAGCCGGGCGCGTTGCCCCCGGCTGAAAGGATGAAGATGGACTTTTTGAGACAGCAGCTGGCGCCGATCAGCGGCGCAGCGTGGGCGGCCATCGAGCAGGAGGTAGCGGGCGTTCTACGTACCCGCCTTTCGACGCGTAAGCTCGTCGATCTGGACGGTCCCAAGGGTTTCGATTTCTCGGCGCTCAACCTCGGCCGGGTCAGCATGCCGGAGAAGCAAGCAGACCGAGTTCAGTTCGGTGTCCGCCAGGTGCAGCCCTTGATCGAAGCGCGCGTGGGCTTCGAGCTCGAGCAGTGGGAACTCGACAACCTCTCACGTGGCGCCGACGACGTGAAGCTCGACGCCGCCTTGGAGGCTGCCATTCAGCTCGCTTCGTTCGAGGAGCGCGCCGTTTACTGTGGCTTCTCGCCCGGCGGAATTCAGGGATTGTCCTCAGCGAAGCATCATGAGCCCCTGAGCTGGAACCGCGACCCGGAAGTGTTGCCCAAGCTGGTGGCATCGGGCCTCGCCCGCTTCAGGGAGCAAGGCGTCGACGGTCCCTACGCGCTGGTACTCGACACCAAGAGCTTCAGAGACTTGAGCGGGGTAGCCGACAGTTATCCCCCGCGGAAACGTTTGCTGCGAACGCTGGGCGGGGAAATCGTGCACGCGCCGGACGCTCCCAAGCCCATGCTGCTCAGCCTGCGCGGAGGTGATTTCAAGACCACCCTCGGTCAGGACTGTAGCCTTGGCTACGATGGGCACACTCCAACACACTTGAAGCTTTATCTTACGGAAACATTTACATTCAGAATGACCGGCCCAGAGGCGGTCATTCGGTTCGAGTGAGGTGATAAGATGACCCAGCGAGACGGACCAACCCCATCTGGAGGGCGTCAGCTATTCCTAGTACCCGTCGACTTCGCGGACTGTTCACGCAGAGCTCTGACGTGGGCCGACGAGCGGGCAATGGGAGTGAGGGCACGGCTTCACGTGGTGCACGTCCTACCGTCGCTCACCGCCGTTCCGACGCTTCAGCCAAGCATGCTGCCGCCGATGCAGCCTGGCCTATACGAGGAGCGTCGAGCCACCGCGAAGAGCGTCCTCGAGGAGTTCGTCGCGCGCTGCCGCAGCCCGTACACCACTCAGGTAACCGATGGTGAGATCGTCAAAGCCATCGTTGACCTCACGGAGGAGCTGCAGCCGGAGCTGCTCGTGATGGGCTCCCATGGCCGTAGCGGCGTTGAACGTCTGGTGCTGGGTAGCGTCAGCGAGTCTGTGCTGCGCAAGGTGAAATGCCCGGTGATCGTCGTGCCCCAGAGCGCGCCACTGCGGACGCCCAATCCCAATGGGAGCCATGACCATGTTGACCGCTGAACTGGTGCAGAAGCAGGTAGCGGAATGGTGCCGCGCGGAAGGAATTGAGGCCCTCGAGGCCGGCTTTCAGTCGGGGACGGTGGTGCTCTCCGGCCGCCTCCCCACGCTGCGCCACGCACGCCTGCTCGAACACGAGCTGTGCGAGCAGCGGGAGGTATCGAGCGTCGTGACCTCTGCCATCGAGGTCGAGCCGCGCCGCCAGGACGCTGAGGTGCTGGAGGACGCTCGAAGGATCCTGGCCAGCTGCGACAGTACGAGCGTCCGTGTGGACGTCTTCCAGGGAGTCGTCTCCCTGACTGGTGACGAGCCGGATCCCACCAAGCTCCAGCTGTTGGAGGACCTGCTGAGCGGCGTGCCCGGTGTGGTGGATATCCGCTCGACGGTTACCGTCGACCCTCCTGACGAGCGGCGTGAGTCCCAGATTGCCTCTGACGGGGCATAGCGCCGCAGATCTTCCCTCCCCCCCTGCTCGCGCGTGAACCACTGGGCGTCGGTCACGCTGAGCAGCGATGGCTGTGCTTGCTCCCCTCGCGCAGGGGGCCGCGGGCGACGACACCGGCGGTCTCGTGGGGGCGTTCGGGGAGTGCTTGCCATCGAGCCGCGACTGGCATCGAATTTGCTCTCGCCCTGACTGGCACCACGCCCTGAGCAGGTGCCAACGGCCGTTTACTTTATGACTGCAACTCGTGTGCGCCGAAGCCTGCGCGTCCTGGTGGTGGACGACGACGAGGTGGATCGCTTGTCCATTCGTCGAGCGTTGTCCCGCGGGGAGCGTGACTACGAGCTCGTCGAGGCGGAGACCGCTGAGCAAGCTCTCGAACTCGCGACAGACCCGGCCATCGACTGCATCTTGCTCGATAACCGACTCCCAGATGGCGATGCCCTGGAGGTGCTGGGGCGGCTCAAGGACGCTGGCGTCGATCGTCCCATCGTGGTGCTCACGGGCCAAGGCCATGAGGAGCTAGCGGTCGAGCTGATCAAGGCTGGGGCAGCGGACTACCTCACGAAGACGGCGAGCCCGGACCGCATCGAGTCCGCGCTGCGTACCGCCGTGCGCTGGTTCCGCAGCGAGCAGAAGGCGCGGCGTGCCGAGGAGGCGCTGCGGACGAGTCGTGAGTCGTTGGCAACTACACTGCGCAGCGTAGCCGACGCGGTGATTACGACCGACGGCGCCGGCACCGTGACCTACCTGAACCCCGCTGCCGCGCGGTACTGCAAGCTGCCTGCGGACGAGTGCCTGGGTAAGGAGCTATGGTCGGTCTTGCACGTGGAGGAGGGAGACCGCTCAGCGCAACGCGAGCGCATGGATAGCGCGCTCACCCGGGGCCTAATGGGCGCACCGACGGAGCTGAGGCTGCGCACCCAGGAGGGGGAGAGCGTCGCCGTTCAGGAGCGCGTCAACCTGATGATGGCGACCGATCGTCAGACACCCACCGGCCTGGTGCTGACACTCACGGATGTTACGGACCGGCGCCGCAACGAGGAGCGCCTCGAGTTCCTGCTCTCCGTGGGTAATGAGCTAGCCCGTGGCCTCGACTTCAGGCGCACACTGGAGACGGCGGTGCGCGCAGCAGTTCCACGGCTGGCGCGGGGCTGCATTCTGGGCGTTGCGCCTCAAGGCGGGCCCTGGAGCTTCGCGGTGGAGCCCGGTGACAACGAGCTGGGGGAGCTCGCCGTGCGCTTGTTTGGCGCGGGGGCGAGCCACGGTGAGGACGTCGCGCGCTTGGTGCGACGGGGTGAGCTCCTTGTGATTCCTCCGGGAAATAGGAGCGAGGCCGTGCCTGATCTGGGTGATTGGGGGGCGAGGTACACCGCGTGGCTGCCGCTCACCACGCGGCACAGCGTTGGCCTGTTACTCCTGGAGTCTCCCGTGCCCTGGCGGCGGGACGAGCTGAGCCTGGCGAGGGACTTCGTGCAGCGTGTAGGTCTTGCACTGGACAACGCGCTCCTGGTGCTGCGATTGGAAGAGTCTGTGAGGATCCGGGACGAGATGATGGCCGTGGTGAGTCACGACCTGCGTAGTCCGCTGAATGCCCTGGCGCTGGCGAC
>JAUILJ010000475.1 GCA_030433055.1 Polyangia bacterium | reverse complement strand
CTCTTTGATCGTCTTCCCGCCGGGCAGATGGTTCATCCGCATGAACTCAACCGTTTTCGGACTCAGCAAACGCGCACCCTCAAGGCTTCCGCCATCAAACTCGGTTTCCTCACGGAAGAAGAGTTCGACAAGTGGGTACGCCCAGAAGACATGACCGGGCCCAAAGCCTGAGCTCGGCTACTTCTTGCTGGTCTCGAGCAGCATGTACATGCCTCGGCCGCGCCGATAGACGAGGAGCAGCGCCTTGCCCTTCCGGGGCTTCTTGAGCGCTTTCTCGAACAGCGGCAGCGAGGATGTCAGCTCGCGATCGACGGTCACGATCACGTCCCCCGGCTGAAGCCCCGATAGCGCCGCGGTGCTGCCGGGGTCGACGCTCGTGACCAGCACGCCCTGAGCGATGTCGCTCGGATGCTGGACGCGACGCCGAGCCTCGGGCGTCAGCTCCGCAACCTTCAGGCCACTCAGCGCGTCGACTGGGGACTTCGAGTGCGTGGGTCGGGTCGCCTTCGCCTTCACCTCTCCGAGCTTTGCGTCGAGGCTGAGCTGCTGCTTGCCCCGGAGTACGCCAAGCTGGACGGTCTTGCCTGCCCCCGCCGCCGCGACCGCGTTTCGCAGCTCGCCCGTGGACTCCACGGGCTTGCCGTTCACGCTCTGGATCACGTCACCTTGCTGGAGCCCAGCCTTCGCTCCGGGCCCGGATTTTTCCATATCAGAAACCACCACGCCGTGAGTCGCGGCCACCCCCATGGCCTGAGCCAGCTCCGCGTCCAGGTCTTGAATCGCCACGCCCAGCCAGCCCCGACGCACCTCACCGTACTCGATCAGGCTGTGCATGATCTTCGAGGCCATGACGCTGGGGATCGCGAAGCCAATGCCCACGTTGCCGCCGCCACGCGCCAAGATCGCGGTGTTGATCCCCACCAGGTTTCCCTCCATGTCGATCAACGCGCCGCCGGAGTTGCCAGGATTGATCGCTGCGTCGGTCTGGATGAAGTCCTCGTAGTCGACGATGCCCATGTTGGAGCGCCCCTTGGCGGAGACGATCCCCATGGTCACCGTCTGCCCGACGCCAAATGGATTCCCCACGGCAAGAACGATGTCCCCGAGGCGCAGGCGAGCGGAGTCACCGATAGCCAGCGGCTGCAGGGCAGCGGTATCTCCCGCGAGCTTGAGCACTGCCAGGTCGCTCTGAGGATCGCTGCCGAGCACCGTGGCCTTGAAGCGCTCACCGGAGGCGGTGCGTACCAGGATGCGATCCGCGTCCGCGATCACGTGGTGATTGGTCAGCACGAGCTTTTCCCCCGGCGCGCCAGCGTCCGTCACGATCACACCGGAACCCAGCCCGTATTCGTTGCGGCGCCGAGGCAGCTCGCCATCGGGAAAGAAGCGGCGAAAGAACGGGTCGCCGAAGGGTGTCCCTTCGTAGTCCACCTTGCGACCGATCTTCGTCGCGCTGATGTTCACCACGCTGGCAGTCACACGCTCGGCGATGTCAGCGATGTTGGAAGGTGACCCCACCTGGGAGAGCGCCGGATGCGGCAGCACGGTGAGCGGCGGCGCCGGCTGGCTCGGAGCGGCTCGATGGGGGTGAGACGCATCAGGTGCCTGTGCGACCGGCGCCCCGCCAGCGCAGCCCCCAAGCGCCGTTCCCAGCGCTAGCACCAGCGCAAGCGCTCGGATCGACCGTGGTGAAGCGCCTCGCGTCATTGCCCGATGCTCGGCGTCGTCTGCGCGACGCAACCCATAAACCATCATGATCCCTCCGTGACTGGATCTTCTGACGCTGCGAGGCGCATGTTCATTGGGGACGCAGTGCTCATTAGGGACGCAGTGCTCATTGCAGCGCACGATGCACCCCGACGCCGTGTTTACTGCAACGCAGGCTAGCGGCGAGCAGTGATCATTGGGGCGGTGCGCTGCATGCAAGCCCTTGGACGTCTACGTGCGAGGCCCGCGCTTGGTTTGGTTGCGCGAAGATCCAGTTCGCTCGCGGGCGCTCGGTGCTCAAGGGAACGCGGGAGCCCGCCGCATTATTCGGCTCTGGAAGCCGAGAATCCGGGCAAGCCGGCCAGCCGTGAGGCTCAGGCGCCGAGCTCAGCGAGCCAGTCAGCGATCGCGGGCAGCGGCATGACTTCATTCACCACGCCCGCGCGCACCGCCGAGCCGGGCATGCCATAGACCACGGCGGTCTCTTCGCTCTCTGCGATCACGCGGCCTCCGGCAGCTCGGATGGCCTTCGCGCCCTCCACGCCGTCATCTCCCATACCGGTGAGGATCACACCCACACAGCGCGACCCAGCGACCTTCGCCGCCGAGGCCAGGAGCCGGTCGGCGCTGGGTACGTAGCGATCCGAGCTGTCCGGGAAGCGCACCCGCAGACGCACGGAGCTCATCACCCCTTCGCTCTCCACCTGCATCACCTTGCGCCCCGGACAGACGAACGCCGTCTGCTCGCTCACCACATCGAGATCCTGAGCCTCCGTCACCTGCAAGTGGCAGCGGCGATTGAGGCGCTCAGCAAACGTCCGCGTGAACTTCTCTGGCATGTGCTGCGCCACCACCACCGAGACACTGCGCTTCGGCGGCAGCCGCCCGAAGATCTCCATCAGCGCCGTGGGCCCTCCTGTAGATGAGGCGATCGCCACGAGGTGCCGCGGGGGGATCTTGGGCGCCTCGGTGCGCTTGACGTCGATCCGGTGGCTGGAGACCGTCTCCATCATGCGCCGGGCAGCAAACGCTTCGGGCCGAAGGGCGCGGACCATCAGCACCTTCTGCAGCAGCAGATCGCGCACCCCGAGCATCTCCACGTCGACGTGGCGATCCGGCTTCGGGATGAAATCCAGCGCCCCGAGCTCCAGCGCGCGGAACACATTTTCCTTCTGGGAATAGCTCGAGACGACGATGACCGGCGTGGGCATCTTGCTCATCAAGATGCGCAAGAAGGTGAACCCATCCATCTTCGGCATCTCGAGATCCAACGTGATCACGTTGGGCTTGAGAGCGCCGACCAAGCGCAGCGCTTCTTCACCGTCCGCGGCAGTGCCCACCACCTTCACTTCCGGTGTGCCCGCCAGGGCCTGCGCGATGCTGCGGCGGTTGAACGCCGAGTCATCCACAATCAGTACTTTGATCGGCTCGACCATCAGCCGCGTCTCCCCCCCACGCCCACAGGACGCCGATACACCAGATCCTCCGTCAAATGCACCAGCTCGAACGCTGTGGACACATTGAGCAGAGACTCCGAGTGACCCAGCATCAGGTACCCCCCAGGGAACAGCCGATCGTACAACATATCGATGACTCGACGACGGGACTGCACGTCGAAGTAGATGAGGACGTTGCGGCAAAAGATGGCATCCACGCGACCGACGATCGGCGCCGTACTCGTATCCAGCAAATTCAACTGCCCAAAATGGCAGCGCCGTCGGATCTCGTCGTTCACCTGGTAGGCGCGCCCGCCCCGTTCTCCCCCGGGCACTTCCGTGAAGAAAGCAGCGCGCTCCACGTCCGACGTCGCGCGAAACGACGCACCGCGGTAGATGCCTGCGCGCGCTCGGGCGACACTGCGGCGCGACAGGTCGCTGCCGATCACCCGAACGTCCCAGCCATCGAACAGCCCACTCTGCTCGATCAGGATCGCGATGGAGTACACCTCTTCGCCGGTTGAGCAACCCGCGCTCCACACCGACAGCCGCCGCTTGGTTCGGTTCGCCTCCCAAAGTCTGGGTAAGAGCTCATCTCGAAAGGCCCGCAGCTGATATTCCTGGCGGAAGAAGTACGTCTCCTTCGTCGTCAGCAGCTCGACGGCTTCTTCCATCTCCGAGCGGCCTCGCAGATTGAAGCGCAGGTATTTGTAGTAATCGTCAAACCCGGCCAGATCGAGCGCCTCGACGCGCTCGCACAGGCGGCGCTCGAACAGATAGGCGGCATCGTCATCGAAATGCAGCCCGGCGTACTCGTTGAACGCGTCCCGGAGTAACCGAAACTCGTCGGGACGAATGCGCCAAG
Organism: Polyangia bacterium; assembly: GCA_030433055.1. Taxonomy (GTDB): domain Bacteria; phylum Myxococcota_A; class Polyangia; order Polyangiales; family Polyangiaceae; genus JAHBVY01. Next base: position 2,515 of record JAUILJ010000475.1, on the reverse strand, counting down.
GGCTGCCGAAGTCGTCGCGAGTCCGCTTCACGAGTCCTTCCGGGCAGCCATCACACTGCCTGGGGGCGGAGTCGTCGTACGCCGCCCCGAAGCCGATTCCAGCGCCATCAATGCGCGCTGTACCGCCTCCCGAACCAGCGGCTCCGCCTCCGTAGTCAAGCGCGCCTTCAGCAAGACCAGCGTGCTCCCCCCACCGATGCGTCCCAAGAGATCAGCCGCCAGGCGGCGCACATCCCAGGCCTCGTGATCGAGACAGGCGCCCAAATGGATGACGACCCGAGGATCTCGCTGCTCGGCCAGCACCCGCACCGCCGCCTTCACGACCTCGGAATCCGGATGGCTGAGCGCGTCGATCAGCGCCTCGATCGCTCTCCCATCTTGTGCAGAACCATGCAGGCTGAGCCGCCCCAGGGCCTCCACCGCCGAAACCGCGGCCATCGCGGAGCCCGAGCGAGCGAGGGGCTTGAGAACCTCGAGGGCGCGCGGGTCCGCCGTATCCCCGAGGGAATGAAGCGCGGCAGCGACCAGAATGTCGTCGGCAGAGCTGTCGATCAACTGAAGCAGCCGCTCCACTCCCGCTGGGCTGCCGTCGGGGCGCCGAATGCGCCCCAGGCTCTTCACCGCCGCCAGCTGCACCTCGCGCTCCTCATCAGTCAGAGCGAAGACCACGATCTCCACCCCACGCTCGCTGGGGATGCGACACAAGGCATCCACTGCTGCGCGGCGCACCGCCATCGATGCGTTGTTGAGCGAGTCTGAAAGGTAGTTGAGGTCGTCTTCGAGGCTGCCCAGCACCTCCCCACCAAGACTTGCGATCAGCGTAGCGACGAGCAAGCCTCCGTCAGGTTCGGCTGCGTGCTGACGCGCGAGTTTCCGCGCGGCTTCAGGAAAGCTGACGGCGGAGGTGTTGAGGCTCTGGGCGGCGGCCGCCCTGAGACCGGGAGGGACGTCGGTACGAAGCCAACGTGAGGCAGGCTCCAAGGCCCGCTCGTCGTTGATCTCTGAGAGCGCCAGTAACGAAGCCTTCACGATCGCAGGCTCTCCGGAGTCGAGCCCCTGGAGCACCACGTCGATGCCGCGCCGGTTGTCGCTACCTTTCGTCGTCGCGAGAAGGCGACCAAGCAGCGTGACCGCGGCGATGCGCGAGGTCCGGGGACCGTCGGCGGCCAGGAGGATCAACGGCGCGACAGCGTCCGCACCTATCATGAGCAGCGCCTGCTCTGCTTCGCCTGCCATGGCGTCGTCTTCGAGCGCAGAGATCGCGGCGTCCGCGGCATCCCGGCCCCCGAGTGCGCCGCACACGAGCAGGGCCATACGACGACTTGCCTCGTCATCCCCTGCCGTCGTGGCGAGGTGAAGCAGCTTCTTGCGAGCGCCTGCGCTGAGGCCCTCGAGAGCGCGCCGGACAGAGCCCTCCGCGGACACTCCGGTCGCTGCCAGGTCACTGACACTCTGGAGCGCCGCGTTCCAGGTCGCTCCTCGCGCCGCGTTCAGCGCCGCCACCAAGGGGCCCGCTGCGCGAGGATCCTGGCAGCGCCCGGCGGCGATCAGCGCTGACCGGGCGAGCACGCGATCGCTCAACAGAGCTTCGACCTGTTCGAAGCGCAGCACCACACCCAGTCGATTCAAGCCATCCAGCGCAGCGAGGCGCATGAATTGATCATCGGAGCCGATGCAGCGCTCGAGGAGTGCCACTGCATGCTCGATGGACGCAGTGCCGATCCCAGCCACTGCCTCCACGGCCGCCGCCCGCACGTTGAGATCTGCATCATCCAGGAGCTGCTCTAGCCCGACCAACGCCCCCGCGGAGCCCGTCATCGCTAGCGCCTCCGCGGCGAGCTTTCTGCCATCCGCGTCCAGGCTCGGCAGCGCTTGAATCAACGCGGAAACGGCAGGTTCTCCATAACGGCTGAGCGCTTCCACCGCCGCGTTGCGCAGGCCCACATTGTCCCCCGGCTGGAGGGCAGCGACCAACGCGGACAGGGCTTCTGGGTTGGGAGCGAGGCGACCTGCGACCGCGACCGCTTCCTTTCGGACTCTCCAGTCCGGGTCGCCCAATGCTTTCATTAGGAGCCGCACCCGATCTGCGCCACCGTGGCTCACCAAGAGCGAAGCTGCCTGGCGGCGCTGCTCTGGTTCGCTGGAGACCAGCGCTACCTCGAGGTCGGGAAATGAACTCACGTCGTGGCCTTGCTTCCTTGAGGTAATTGAGCTGCCTGCTGCAACTCCGCAGCGTCGAGCCCCAGCGTCAGTTCATCGAAGCGAGCCACATCTACTTCGTCGCCACGGCGGCCGAGGCGGGGCGGGTCAACCTCTCGCCCAAGGGCATGGACAGTCTGCGCATCCTCGGCCCCGGCCGGATCGCCTGGCTCAACTACACCGGCTCCGGCAACGAGACCGCCGCCCACCTGCGTGCCGTCAACCGGATGACGCTGATGTGGGCCGGGTTCGAGAAACGCCCGATGATCCTGCGCGCCTATGGCACGGCCCAGACGGTGCATCCGCGCGACGCCGA
>JAUILJ010000474.1 GCA_030433055.1 Polyangia bacterium | reverse complement strand
CCACATCCAGATCGCCCGCGCCGATGGTGCTGTCATTGGACGAACGCACGTAGAGGTTCGCTGAGCAGCTCTGGTCTAGCCCTACGACTTGCAGGTTCACCCTGAACTGGAGGTAGCCGTGCACGTCTTCGTTGATGCGCAGCGGGTCCAGATCCGTGTCGACCTCCGCGTCGGTCTGGTTGGGGTTCGTGTTCAGCGGCGCAAACTGGGTTCCATCCCACTCCCAGACACCGACGACTGATTCATCACCCTTCACGCCAACCGCGTACTCGTAGCCCCCTGGGGATGGGTCGTCGGTGAACTTCGCGTCGATGTCCGTGGACGCAGCAGAGCCACCCGTGGCCGAGTTCTCGTCGGCGTCGATGAACACGTACACGCTGACGTTGGCATCAGGCGTCCCCGTTGCCGAGGTGTACGTTCGCACCCACAGTTCCTGCGCGTCCGTGGAAGCGTAGGCCGTGCGCATGTCGATCTTTTGTTCTGGTTGCTGGAAGGTCTCGCCGTCGCCAGCGAGATCTTCGCTGCCGTAGAGCCAGCGCGGTTCACCCGTGCGGTCTACGGCGAACATTTCCGTGAGGCTTGGCGTGGTGCGGTTGCCCGTCCACGTCGCGCCCAGAGCCGGCGTCGCGATCAGCACGCCGGCAGCAGTCAGAGCAGCCGCCTGAAGTCTCATGCAAACCCCTTGGTCGTCACTACAGCACCCTCAGGTGGTGAAAGGAACACGGCGTTTTCACTTTGGCGCAAATCGCCCCAGAAGAATTGGCGTTTCTCCTGAACTTCGGTGAGCGCTTCTCGCCTGGAAACCTACATTCCACACGTCTTGACATGTAGAAACAGTTTCGGCCGCAGTGGCTTGCAGGGGAGAGACGAGCCGTCGGGGTGCCGGTGCCCAGCGTCCGGAATTTCCTTGGGGTTATACGCCTAGAAGTGCCCGGCAAGCGGACAATGATGCCGTGAGGAAACGTCTGCTGAAGGCCGTCGCGTCGCCGCCAGGTACGAGAGAAGCTGGCAACACTGCGGCAAGGAAGCCGTCGGTATGCCAGCCGCCGATGCCGCCGTGCTTGGCTGCGATTGTCTCACTCCTCGGCGGCGGCCGCTAGTCGGTCTGCGCCGCACGCAGCTCACGCAAGCGCCAGAGCCCGGTTGGCCAAGAGCTCCTCTCGCCCGCGCCGGGGGGCGTAGGCGGATCGAGTTTCTATGCGGATTATTGGGCGGGCAGGTGCACGCGAATGCGTGTCCCGACGCCGCGGCGACTATCTACCGTCACGAACCCACCTGCGTCGTCGATGATGTCGTGAACGACGGCTAGACCGAGGCCAGTACCGCTCGCGCCCTTGGTCGTAAAGAACGGCTCGAAGAGGCGAGCGGCGGTGTATTCGTCCATGCCGCTGCCTTCGTCTCGGACCGTGATGCGGACGTACTCTCCCGATGGGCCGTGACCGACGACCGTGACCTGTTCAGCGATCAGCTCGACCACGCCACCGTTTGGTTGCGCGTCGCGTGCGTTGAGCACGAGGTTCCAGAGCACGCGCTCCAGGTCGAGGGGGTCGAGACGCACTCCGGCGAGGGGATCGCGAACGTCGAGGTCAACGCTGACCCGCTCGCCGAACACTCCGCGGAAGACGCCGACCATGCGTGTGAGTTCCGCCGCGACATCGAGGCGCGGGGCCCTTCCGACTGAACTGCGCGCGAGCTGATGGATCCGCGAGGTAAACTCCGAGGTGCGCAGCGCGGTTTCCTTGATGTCTTCGATCAGCTGGGTGTTGTCCTCCGCGGGATCGGAGGAGAGTGCGCTGCACAGCAACGTCAGCGCGCCGACGACGTTGTTCAGGTCGTGGGCCAGACCCGCGGCGATGGTTCCAGCGCTCGCCAGTGCCTGGAGGCGACGCAGGCGCTCGGTGAGCTGATTGCGCTCGGTGACGTCCTGGCAGGCGCCGGACAAGCGGACCACGTCGCTGTAGGCGTTGCAGTCGACGTGAACGAACGAGCGGAGCACTCGCACCTCACCGTCTTCGCGGATGATCCGGTGCTGGTACTCCACATCACGGCGCTCGAGTAGGGCGCGCTCGACCGTGTCGCGCGTCATCTCTCGGTCCTCCGGGTGGATCCGGGAGAGGAAGCCCGCGTAGCCCGTCGGGGTTTCGCCGCGCCTCAGGCCATAGATCCTCGAGAGCTCAGGCGACCACTCGAGGTGGTCGTTGGCGACGTCCCAGTCCCAGGTTCCTGCCTGAGCGAGGCGTTCCATGGTGAAAGCCGCTTGTGGGTTCATGCGTACCTCGAAATCCTAGGAATAGGATGGGGGGCGCCGGTTTTGAAGTAGGAGCAGAAAGGGAGTAATTGCTCCAGAACGGAGCTAAACATGGCGGGAAATACCCGCTTGTCAATTAGAGGAAAGGGAGCGCATACTCCCTTTCTGGAAGTGGTTGAGATCGTTGGCCCGTTGCGCGTGAAGCCTGTGCAGGCGCGCGCGATTCAGACCGTGGAGCACATCCTGCGCACCGCCGCTGACCTCGTCGCCGAGGTGGGGGTAGACCAGTTCAACACCAACCTGCTGGCGGAGCGCGCGGAGGTTCGGGTGCGCACGGTGTACCGCTACTTCATAGACAAGCACGCGGTCATCCTGTGCTTGGCGGAGCGCATGTACCAGCGCGCGGACGAGAGCTTCACCCGCACCTTGCGGGTGGTCGCGGATCCGCGGATCGACTGGCGCGTGGCCATCGACGGCGCGATCGAGGACTACTTCGTCACCATGGGTGGGGCGCCCGAGTGGGCGGCCATCCGCCGCGCCGTGCAAGCCGTACCAGGCCTCGATGAGCTTCGCGGGCGCACCGTGGCGCGCCACGCCGAGTGGCTCGCTGACGCGCTATGCGCCCGCGGCCTGGCGCTACCCAAGCGTCGCGTGCGGGTGATCGCGTCCGTCACCTTCGCTGGCGCCTCGGGGGTGATTGAACCCGCCGTCCGCCGCGACCCTCGCCAACGCAAGCTCGTCGTGAAGGAACTCAAGCTGATGGTGCACTCGTACCTCGCGACCTACCTGGACTAGCCGGCGGCGCGTCCGGCAAGCCCGCGAGGGGATGTGGCAAGAGCGGGGCGATGGAGGCCGTCTTGCCGGACACATTGAAGCGGTAGAGCCACAAGCTGCGTGCTCCACCATCGCCGCCCTTGGGTGTCCAGCCATGCATGTAGACAAAGCGGGCACCATCTGCCGCGGTCACGAAGTCTGCGCCGCCGGGCCCCTTCATCCCACCCTGACTACCAACCCACGGCTCGGGCTTGCTCCGCTTCGTGCATGGGCCGAGCGGTGTGTCGCAAATCGCCGACCATTGGCGTACCTTTCGGTTTCCCAACGGAAACTGGAATAGAAGTCCGTGCCGTCCTTGCGGAACACGCTGGCGCGAGCGGGAGCAACCGCTACCCCAACGTCTTCTACAAGAACGTGCTCACCGATTGACGCGCCGGGCTGGGCGATACTCCGCGTCTTTCAAGTGACGCGACATACCCTCGGTTCTCCTGGCCATCTGGGGTACGCCTGTTGGCAGGGCGGGTGACGATACAACCCATTCGCCTCCGATGGCGGCTGTGATGAACTGGTACCGAGTCAAGACGGCGATGGACGGGCTGAGGCGTCTCATCGCTCTCTCCGAGGCGGACAAGCAGGCCTGCATCGATGCCTACCGATTCTTTCAGCGCATGCAGGCGGGGGAGCAGACGGAGACGGCCGACGAGACCCAGGCGGTCGCGGCTTACTACAAGGTCTTGAACAACATGCTCTCGGTCTTCGACCTCGAGAAGCTGTACATCCCGCCTCAGCTCGACGCATCCCAAGGCCTCTACGGCAACCAGCTGCTGTGTGAGCTGGCTGTGCTGAAGGAGCTGAAGCTCCGGCATCCGGAGCGCTCTCACCTGCTGGACATGGGGTGTGGTCGGGGGCGCATCTCCCATCATTTTGCTTCCATGACCGGCGGCAAGGTCTCGGGCTACAACATCGATCCGGACCAGATCGAGAACGCCAGAGCCTGGGCCGCGCAGTGCTCGATGACCGAGCAGCTCCAGTTTCAGGTGGGCAACCACCATGAACCGCTCGATTACCCCACGGAGACATTCGACGGGAGCTTCTCCTTCCAGGCCGTCTGGCCCTTCTTCAAGCGAGACGAGCTCGCGCGCCACGCTCGGGAGATGTTTCGAGTACTCAGGCCGGGGGCCCGCTATGCGTGTTCCGAGTATCTGCTGACGCCGTTCTTCGACTGGGACGATCCGGAGCACGTGTCGCTACATCGGCTCTACCTGCCAACGCTCGCTGCCACACACTCCATGTATCCAGCCGACGTATGCGCGGCCCTCGAGGACGCCGGTTTCACGATCGTGGTCTCCGCGCCCTCCAAGAGCGAAGCGTGGCCGCTCTGCGAACAGAAGCGCGACCTGATTCTGGCTGCTCGGCGAGCAGTGCGCGCACTGGAGGCGGTGCGTCTCATGCCCTCGTGGGTCGAGGAGTCTCTGGAGTTGCTCCAGACCGGTGGCCAGGCCTGGACGGACGCAGAGAAGATGAAGATCGCTGATTTGAACTGGCGCATCGTCGCCGAGAAGCCGGGCCACGTATCCTCTCGGAATTAGTTTACCTGTGGTCCTCGGCAAGGCTCTACGGGCGCGCTATCATGGGCGCATGAGCTTCTCCCGCTGCTGGGCTACCGCGTTCTTCCTGCTCGGCTGTAGCAGCAGCCCGGGGTCTTCAGGGTCAGCGCTCGACGCCAGTGTCGATGGCGCCAATTCGGATGCCTCGAGCTCGAGCGACTCCGGCTCGGACGGAGCAGCCGACGCTTCGGTGTCGACGGATGGCGGCGCTGACGGCGGCTCGCTCGGCGATGCCGGCGACTCCGGCGTCGGCAGTGACTCCGGAGCCGACGCCGGAGGTGCGACGGTCGCGGTTCGGCCAAGCGCGGGATGCGGGAAGACAGGAGCGCCCACGGGCAAGCTCCCTGGCCAGAAGAGCACGGTGGCCGGAGTACCACGCGGATACGATCTCTTCGTGCCGAATGCTTACGATGAGTCTCGACCTCACGTCCTCGTGTTCACCTATCACGGCGCAGGAGGCACCGCGAACACCAACCAGTTTCGCTTCGATACCTTCAGTGAGGCCCACGGTGGCGCGTCCATCGAGGTCGCGCCCCAGGGCTGGGGGACCCCGGAGTGGGATCAAAATCACTTCGTTCCGTTCAACCTGGACGCTAGCGTCCAGCTCTTCGACCAGGTGCTGGACGAGCTCGCCCAGAACTACTGCATCGATCTGAACCGAGTCTTCGCCATGGGGCACAGCAACGGCGGCCAGATGGCGTTCCACCTGGGGTGTCTGCGCGGGGACAAGCTGCGCGGCATCATTCCGTCGAGCGGTCGGTGCTTCTCCTACGGTCAGGGTGTCTGCGATCCCGCTCACTCCGCGTCGAGTCAGCAGTGCAAGGGCGAGGTGATGGTGCTGAGCGTGATGGGCGAGGACGACACGACGCGCCTCGCGGATGAGGCAGCAACGGTGGAAGGCTTCCGGCTTCGGGCAGGTTGCTCCACTCAGACCGAGCCCCGCGCACCCGCGCCCTGTCAGCGCTTCCTCGGCTGCGCCGACCAAGCCGAAGTGGCGAGCTGTCGCATCCCAGGTTTGGCTCACGCCATCTGGCAAGACGGCCGCGCCGATCTCTACGACTACATGCTCTCGCTCTGAGGGTTCGCTGCGCCCATGGACCCACGTGGCGGAAAAACAGGCGTACCGCGGATCGGTCAGGCCGCCGATCAAACGTAAAACGCGACCTTGCCGCAGGCGAGCCTCGCTGATAGGGCTGCCCGATGTCGCTTTATAGCTTGTTTTCGCGCGGAATTGTTTTGGGTCTGGCTTTGGGCCCGTTGCTCGCCACCGCGTGCGGTGGTGACACTGAGGGACAGGGAGCGGTCAGCGAGGACACCCTGGTCGACGAGCTGCCGCGAGTGATCTGCGACAACGGCACCAAATGCTCTTGCGAGGGCGTTCCGACCGACTGCGAGGAGCAGCTTCGCGCAGAGCTCACGGATGTGTCGAACCGCTCGCGCGACAGTGGGCTCACATACAACGAGGAGTGCGGGGGCAAGTGGCTCAGCGGCTACCGAGCATTGGGGAGCTGCGAGCCGGAGGTCGACGTGCCCAAGCCGTGCTGCAAGCTGTACGACGGCGCGGCGGCCGCAGGCCAGCCCTGTGGCGGTCCCGCGAGCCCAGACACCGTCTGCGCGCCCGGCCTCGAGTGCAGCGAGGGTTACGTGTGCGAACCCATTTGCAATACCACCCCTCGAGCCAAGCGCGGGGAGTCCTGCGCCGAGATGAGCTGCGACAAGGACCTGGTCTGCAACGACCAGTCAATCTGCGTGGACGTCCCTGGCGTTGGGGAGTCCTGCGAGGGGTTCAGCTACTGCAAGGGAGATGCATACTGCCGCCCGCAGGCTGACGGCTCCTTCGTCGCCATCCCAGCCTCCAAGGAAGGCGGCGCCTGCGAGCCGGGCTACTGCATCAAC
>JAUILJ010000473.1 GCA_030433055.1 Polyangia bacterium | reverse complement strand
GCTGCTAGCGCCGCCGCCTGGGAGCGATAGAACGCCACTCCGATGCCCCCCTGCGCTAGCAGCTCGCGGAGCCTCAACCTTGCCTGGGTAGCGAACACTGGTTCTCGAAGCGCTCCGAGGGTGCACAGCAACTCCGCGGGAGAAAACGTGAAGCGCGCGTCGTAGCGGCGCTCCCTGCTCTCCTGAAAGGTGACCGGCATGTTGCCCAACAGGGTCAGCACGGCGATGCTCTCGGCGCTGTGCTGGCGAAGCGTCCGCCGGAGCCCGTCTTCAGACACGATGCCCTCCGTGACCAGGGTTTCTCCGAAGGGGCGACCCGAGGCGCGGCATTGGCGGTAGGTTGCTTGCAATACTTCCGCACGGATTGGTGGGTCGGCGGTTTGTCTGAGAAGATCCGTGAGGCGTCGGCGCATGCTGTCCACCACGGCCCAGCAGATCCGCCCTGCCTCGACGAGGATGGCGCCTGCTGGAGCCTTGGTCGATCCAAACAGGAGCGCTCCGGTAGCACCCTCCGGCAGGTCCTCCACTCGCTCGAAGAGTGGAATGACCGCTGCCGGAGGCACCGCTTGCGCTGGTGACGACGCGGAGTCGCGACACGGGATCGTGGGTGCGACGCGTCGCCCGCTGGACATACCTATACCGCCGCTTCCACTGCCTCGAGGTTGCCGCGAGCCTTGGTCAAGACCATGCCGAGGTTGGCCGAGATCCGGCATACCACCACCAGCACCATGTCTTCGTTGCGCTTGCAGCGCTGGAATACGTGAAGCAGGTTGTCCGACAGGATGATGATCTCCTGGAAGTAGTGATGTCCGTCGTCTCGTACGCCGCGTAACCGCTTGAATGTAGTTTCGATCGCCGAGACATTCTGGCCCTGGAACAGCTCACCCGTAGCGGCCGCGACCAGATCAAGCACCTCCTGAGGGTGGCTGTCGACGGTCTTGACCGAGAGCAGCATTCCCGTCTTCATGTCTACGAATCCAGCGGCCACGCACTCCGGGACCGTGGATCGTACCTTGTTCAACGCATCATCCAGACTCATTGTCTTCCACCCTTCTTATGTTGTCGGTTTGCTCGTGATCCTACGTGCGCTGCCGTGCGGATAATTATCGCTATCTCTGGTCGCAGTGCGGGCACGGAGTCTTGATCGCTGGAAGTCCTTCGACTGGCGCTAGGGGACCAGGGGCTCCACTACGGGGAGCGCGGCCTTCAGCTCTGCCCAGCCCATGCCGATGTTGGTGGTCTTCTTGGTGACGAGCATCATCACCGCCTTGCCGCCCTTCATCGTCTTCGCGAAGTGGTAGTTGTTGGCTGAGGTGATGTGCACTTCCTGAAAGTAGTGCTCGCCGTCTTCGGGCAGCCCGCGATGAGCTCGCACCATTTGCTCGACGCGACCCACGTTTGGGCCACGGAAGAGATCCATGGTCGCGGCCGCCACCACCTCGTTCAGTGTCTGGGTGTACTGGGCAGTGTTGTGGATCCCCAGCAACATCCCGGTGTCGAGGTCGACGACACCGCACGCGACGGCACCATCCACGCTATCCACGACTTGTTTACACGCGTCATCAATCTTGCCCATCATGGCGTCCTCTTCAGCTTCCTCTTCGGCGGCATCGGAAAGCGCGACGCCAAAGAAATCGGTCTCACCGAACTCGAGTTCGGCGTCGTCCCTTTGTTTCTCATCTACGGTTCGCAGGAGGTCGAGCAGCAGTGATTGAAACGATCGCGCGATCGTCTCCGACCCACCCTGAAACGCCCCCGTGCTCAGCGAGCCTGTCGGCATGGCGAGGATTGCCCTGAGCGCTTCTTCGCCCGTGCTCGCGCCGTGTTCAGCGTGCACGATCTCGCCGTCTTCGAAGTGGATCTCCCCAGGGACGGCGTCATCCACTCGCAACGTGATGGAGCGACGCCCGTAGTGGAACATCTGCAGCATGTCGATCAGGCTGAGCCCGTGCACGCTGCCTCTGAATCCCGTGGCGCAGTCGATGGCTTGCTGGATTGCGTCGAGGAGCTCCTTCGATCCGAACGGCTTGCACAGCACGCGGACGGCACCGAGCTCGACCGCTTTCTGGTGATCTCGGGCGGTGGCGTATGCGCTCATCAAGATGGGTCGGCTGCTGAGCCCGCGCTCGCGGATGGCGAGGAGCAAGTCAATGCCGTCAGCCTCCGCCATCCGCAGGTCCGTGAGGACGACGTCGGACGGCTGCTCCGTCAGCTGTTCCAGCGCCCCATCCACGGACGATGCTGAAAGCACGTCGTAGCCATTCGCCCTCAGGTCCCGCGAGATCGCGGACACGAGCTGCTGGTCGTCGTCGACAACGAGGACCGAGGTCACAGTTCCGTCGCCCCCTCTGCGACCGGTTCTCCCTTGGGCAAGAGCACCACGATGCTCGTGCCCGTGTCACTCGGCTCCAGGAGCAGATCACCTTGTAGATCTCTCACGGCCTGCCGTGATGTGGTCAGGCCGAGTCCGGTTCCCTTCGTCTTGGTGGTGAAGAACGGCTCGAAGATGCGATCCCTCAGCTGCGCAGGCACGCCTGGACCGTCATCTCGCACACACACGCGCACCAGCGAGCCGTCGGAGGAATCCGCGCGGATTTCGATGCGAGCTCCCTCGCCCTTGGCCTCGGTGGCGTTCACGACGAGGTTCACGAAGACTTGCTCGATGACGATCGGGTTGCCCCTCACCCACTCTGCGCCCGGCCCCACGTTGAACGCGAGCGTGTGTTTCCCATCACGCAACAGGGGGCGTACGAACGAGCCGACCCGCTCGAGGGTTTCCCGCAGGGAGAGATCGATCTCCACCTGTGGCCCCAGCCGGGCGTAGTCCAGGAGACCGTCGATAGTGCGCTTCAGCCGCCGGCAGGCGATGCGGATATCCTTCACCACCTCGCGAAGCTCCATCTCCTCCAGAGTGTTCTGCTGGGTGAGGAGCTCCGCGTTGTAGACGATGCTCGAGAGCGGCGCGCGGAGGTCGTGTGCGATCGCAGCAACGAGCTTGCCGGTGCTCTCCAGGCGTTGCCGGTGCAGGGCACGCGAGAGCTTGAGGCGCTTGTCCGACACCTCACGCATGACCAGGAGCAGGTGGCTATCTCCGAGCAAGTAGGGAGAACAGCCGAGATAGGTGCCCGGATCATGCTCCGGTGACCACTCGGTCGCGTCACCCAGCTGCAGACTGCCGAGCTGCGTCCACAGCGATCCTGGGAGTGGGAACGGCACGTTCCCACAGTCGATCCCCACACGCTCGAATGTGGAGCGTGCCTGGGCGCTCAAGCCCACGACCTGTCCATCCCGGTCACAGACCGCGAGGGCAGCTCCTACCTGAGCCAGATCTAGGTGCAATCCATCGAAGTCCGTCATCGAAGCCACGCGGCCTCGACCCCTATGCAACCCGCAGTCCATATGCGTGAGCGGGTGAGTTGCGTGTGTCCCGACACGAACTACCCCAAAAGCGCCGGGCATCCACCGGGCGCCGCAGAGATTCTGCGCGGAAAGGTGTCAGCGCTGACGGATTCCGACACCCTCGTCAGTCGGAGTCCGTCACCTAACGTCAGTTCTGGCCACGTGAGATACCTGGCTGCGGCGCGTAGCATCGCGCCTCACACGGGCCCACCACGGTCGTCAGGGAACGCTCAGCGGCAGCCGTATTTCCGTAGCTTGTCGCGGAGTGTGGACCGGGGGATGCCGAGGCTGCGCGCCGCCAGGCTGAGGTTGTGCCCGCTCCCCTCGTACGCGGCCACGATCATGTCCCGCTCCACGTCTCGCAGGCCGCGAACGTCTGACTGGTGCTCCGTCGGGTTGAACACGGGGAACTTCCCCGACTGCGGGGAGTGGGAGCTGCGCTGGCGCATCGCACGCTGCAGGTCGTCGGCTTCGATCACGCCGCCACCGGCGATCACGGCGGTGTGCTCGACCACCAGCTTCAGCTCGCGCACGTTTCCCGGCCAGTCATGCTGGCGCAGGAGCTCCGCGGCGGCTTGAGTCAGCCGGGTCGGGACCCCCGGGTAGCGCGCAGCGAAAGCTTCCAAGAGGTGCACGGCCAGGGGCTCGATATCCGCCAGGCGCTCGCGAAGTGGCTGAGTGAAGATGGTGAACCCGGCAAGGCGAAAGTACAGGTCCGAGCGCATCTCCGAGTCGCTCTGGTCGAGGACACGGTTCGTTGCGCTGATCACTCGAGCGCGCAGCGGGAGATCCCGGGTACCTCCGAGACGGCGAAATCGCCGCGTCTCGAGCGCCCGCAGCAGCTTCGGCTGAAGCGCCGGGGGCATCTCACCAACTTCGTCGAGGAACACACTGCCTGATCCGGCAGACTCGAGCAGCCCGACCCGCGTCCCCTTGGCGCCGGTGAAGGCGCCTTGCTCGTGCCCAAACAGCTCGCTCTCGAACAGCGCCTCTGGAATGGCGGCGCAGTTGAACGAGGCAAAGGGTAGGGCCTCGTTCGTCAACTTGTGGATCGCGTCGGCCACCAGCTCTTTCCCGGTGCCGGTCTCTCCCATGATCAGCACGGACAGATCGGGGAAGCGCGCGACGCTCCGCACCTGGTTGCGAATGTGTCGGATCGTCTGAGTTTCCCCGAGGATGCAATCCGCTGCGTCTCGCATGGGTTCCGCGTTGCGCGGCGCTGGTCCAGCGTGGTGCGTGCCCTGCCACCCCATGCGCAGGCGACGGTCCAGGTCGTCGATCGTCACGGGCTTCTCGACGACGTCGTAGACACCGGCGCGGACCGCAGCCACCGTCGCGGGGACATCGATGTACCCGGACAGCAAGACGGTGAGAGGTGCGGTGGGGAGATCCTTGAGCTGCTGAATCACGCTCCACCCGTCCATCTCCGACATGTGGAGGTCGAGCACCAGCCCATCGAATGCTTGCTTCCTCAGCAGCTCAATCGCGTCGAGCCCATCGGTGGCAGACGTCACCCGATAGCCACGGCGCTCGAAACCGTGGCGCAGGTAACGCACGATGGCTGGATCGTCATCCACCAACAAGATGCTCCTGTCCGTGGTCGCATCACTCAAGCTCACGTTCACTCCGCCCCTCCTCCAAGACAACGCTCAAGCATAACGGCGCCACGTGCAAACGGGAACGCAATCCGCGATGGATTGAGGACCGCATCCGGCCGTGGGCTCGGCCCATGAAGTGAGGACGATGCGGATGCGGAACGCTCGCTCGCTCGCTCGCTCGCTTGCATTGCTTGATTGCTCGCAGCGCTTGATTGCTTGCATTGCTCGATTGCTTGCATTGCTCGATTGCTTGCATTGCTCGATTGCTTGCGTCGCTGGTTGGTTCCGTACTCGGCTGGTTGCTTCCGTTGCTTCCGTTGCTTAAGTGGGCGAAGCGCAGCGTGAATTGCACTGGCCTTGCTGTTCGTTCGGCGATTTGTTCCCCGTGTTTGTTCAGCGTGACCATCGAGCACGGGAGATTCCGCGCGGCGTTCTTTTGGCACTTTCGTTTTTGAACGCCAGGATTTGGGCACACCGTGCAGCAGGTGGCCAGATCGGCCACTCACGGAAGCTCCAAAACCTCCATCAACTGGTGAGCGTTCGAAGCGCGCAGAGTGAGTCCGCAGCGAATCGTGATCCCGCGCGGAGACGGACCAACGGGGTGATGAGTGATCGCGCAGGCCATGACCATGCTGGCCATGACCACCCTGGCCACGTCTGGGGTCGTCCTGCTCCAGCCAATCAGCCTGGTCGTGCACCGGCGCAAGAACTGATTACACGCGGAAAAAAATGGCAAGGCACCTGCGCGCCCACGGACTGGCCCGCCGCATACCTGGACACCGACCCAGTGGGTGCGGGCCCCACCCCTATGGACGAGCAGGAGGCGACACGATTCGATCCGGACGTGGCATGGTGCTGCGCGGCATCGCGGACGCGCCTCTACGAAGGCAGTGCGGTTTGTCACTCGAGCAAACTGGCCTCCACTCTGGTGGACACCGCCCTGCTGAGCGGGAGCCTCGGCGTGTCGCCGCGCTCGCCGACGCTCGGCGCTGGCGCGGCGTGGATGCGCACAGGGGCTTCTTGCAGTTCCTGCGCGCCAAAGTGGCTGGCAATGCAGAAATGCGAGCGACTGGCCTTGGCTACCACGCGGCTCATTTCTAGGTGCGTTCTCCATTAGGACCGTACGGAATCAAGGAACGGCTGGAGCGGCGAAGGCAGTTTGGTATGTTCCAGGCATGCTTACCCCGTTTCGTTTCTTGAGCGTTCGCCCGTTGCTGGCGTCCCGCTGTCCGGCGTCGGGCGCGAAGGCATCACGCGCGGTCGTTTCGGGCGCGGCGCTGCTAGCTGGTGCCGCGCTGCTGGGGACAGCCGGATGTCATCAGCGCGGCTTGACCATCGGGCAGCGCGATCCGGTCAGCTATGAAGACGAGCAGTGCAAGGGCGACCGGGAGTGCCTGGACACCTGCAGGGTCGCGCAGACCGACTCGACGATGATGGGGAGCTGTGCAGAGCTCAGGGAGCAGGTCGCTCGCTATGGATATGTGCCGGATGACCCCGTGCCGGTCTCGAACTCCGACGACTCGGAGGCCGCCA
>JAUILJ010000472.1 GCA_030433055.1 Polyangia bacterium | reverse complement strand
GAGAAGGAGCGGGATGTGCTCGTCGACCTTGGCTGCGATCTGCTTCAGGGCTTTCGTTTTGCCAGGCCTGGTCCGGCGTTGCCGCGCGCAAACTGGTAGTGACGTCGCCGCGCCCCCGCGGAGCGTAGAGCTTCTGTCAACCGTGCCCGCGCGCTTCGAAGCATGCCCAGATCGAAGGCTGCCGCAGGGTAACACTGTTGGTTCGTGGGGCCCGATGGCTAGAGCGTAGCCAGCATCTGCGCTTCGGCGCAGCGCGCACGCAATCGGTGGTGTGCATCGCGTGCGACTGCTCGAGCAGCGCGATGCTCGTCAGCTCGAGCTGGGACTCGCGCCCCGAAACTGAACCCGCACCAGGCGCACCCCGTCCGCGACCGGTAGAAGTGTGTCCATCCACTGCTGGCCGTTGTGGCGGTAGTGGAGCTGGACTGCGTGGCCGGCTCCCAGGTGTGCTGGGACGTCGCTGAGCCTGGGCTGGCTGGCGCTGGAGTGAGCGTGTGCGCGGGCTTTGATGCGGACCTCGAGCAACTCGGTGCACTGCTCGACATCGTTCAGCAGGGAGGAGAGTACGTCTGGCGTGAGCACAGCGTCCTGGAGGTCGGGCAGGGCGAGCTCGTCATCAGTCGTCACTTGGTGTCTCCTCGGGGATCAGGTCAGGTACGCCGATGTTCGTGGTCTCCACCGCTGGGAGCCCGCTTCGAAGCTTGACCTCGAGCGTCTTAGGGGGCGCTCCCCGTTTGGCGTAGAACGCGTCGAGGGAGAAGCTCTTGGGTTCGGGTTTGGGCGCCGATGCCCCGCTGAATAGGCCGAGGAAACCACGGCGAGATGTCTTGCTCATGGGTTTACCTTCCGCTGGGAGTATCGCTGGTTGAGGTGCGCTGATCCAGGCTCGCGCTCGAGGCGTGGCACTGCACGCAGTTCTGGCGCTCCGGATGGCTCGTACGCAGGCCCACTTTCCCCGAAGGCCCGTGGCAGCTGATGCACGTCTCCCGCATCCGTGTCGGATGGGGCATGGTCGGAGGGGCGCCAGCCCAGGCTCGTGCGCCGTGACCCGGAGGTTTCCAGCCGTCGAACGAGTTCTCCGGGGCGATGCCAGGCTGGCCTCCCGCGCGCGGATCCTGACTCAGCGTGTGGCACTGAAAGCAGCTGTCGTAGCGAGGATGACTCATCCGTGGGGCGATCTTCCCGGCGATTTTCGCTCCCTTCTCATGACACACCAGGCAGTCTGGAGCGCGAGCGTCGTTGACCTGGTGCGGAATGCTCGGAGGTGCGCCCCAGTACGCGCGCGTCTTTTCCCGGGTGGTAATTGCCTCGCTGAAGCTGGCTTCACTCGGGGGCCCTGTTGGAGGCGTGCGGTCGAGCGCATCGACGAAACGCTCCACCTGAGACGGGTGTAGGTCCCCGAGGGCCCCGCGGTCCCGCGAACGCAGATCGCCGTATGACGGTGTTGGAGCAGCTGCCAGCTTGAGATCCTTCGTGTCCCGCACCGGTGCGACCACAGGAGCTTGCTTGAGGCCCGTGAAGAAGCCAACGAAGGCGATCGCGACGATGCCTGCGGCTGCTAGGTGCCACGCTCGTTGGTTGGCGCGAGACTCAGACATCAGCGAACCTCAGCTGGCCTTCCGGATGCGCACTGCGCACTTCTTGTAGTCTGGTTGTTTGGAGAATGGGTCGTAGTTCTCCAGCGTGAGGAGGTTCGCGAGCAAGGTTTCGTCGAAGAAGGGAATGAACGTGCTTCCCCGAGGAGGGCGGCCGCGGCCATTGAGCCAGACGCTGAGCTCGAGCTTGCCCCGTCTGCTCTCAACCAGGACGCGATCGCCGTTTCCGATCCCAAGTGCATGAGCGTCGTCGGGGTGCATCTCGATGTAGCTCCCTGGCATCGAGCGGCGAAGCTGGGGGATGCGCATCGTCATCGTTCCGGTGTGCCAGTGTTCGATCACGCGTCCCGTGCACAACCAAAAGGGGTAGTCCTTGTCCGGGGACTCCGGAGGGGGCGCGTAGGGCCGGAACCAGATCTGTGCCCGGTGGTCGTGAGTCGTCGAATGATAGAAGTCGATTGGCCGCGACTTCTCCGCGTAGGGATCGTCGAAGCTGGCGAAGCGGAACTTGGTCTCTCGCCACGTCCCATCCTTCTGTTGAACTACAGGCCAACGCAGCCCACGCGCCTTGGTGTACTCCTCGTAAGGGGCCAGGTCCTTGTGCTTGAGCCGAGTGAACTTGCGGTACTCTTCGAACAGGTGCTGGTCGACGTTCACGTCGTAGTAGTGGGCGAAGTCCCAGATCGGGACTTCTTTCCCGTCTTTTTCTATGTGGAATATGAACTTGCCGTCGCGGTCCTTCATCCCCTCGTTGCCTAGCTCGAGGAGGCGATGAGCCACGGCGATCAGCTGCCAGCAGTCGTCGCGCGCATCGCCGGGGGGCTTGACCATCTTGAACCACTGCTGGGTGCGTCGCTCCGAGTTGCCGAAGACGCCATTCTTCTCCACCCACAGCGCGCTCGGCAGCACCAGGTCAGCGTGCTCTGTTGTTGCCGTGGGGTAAACGTCGCTGACGATGAGGAACTTGCCGGGGATCTTTCGGCTGGGGAAGAACAGCTGATTCAGGTTGGGGAGGGTCTGACCCGGGTTCGTGACCTGCACCCAGATGGTCGAGATGTCGCCTCCCTTGTCCTTGGGCGTCGAGAAGCGCTTCCACATTTCGACGGTGTGGTAGCCAGGTTTTGGACTGACCCGGCCCGCAGGGACGTTCCAGATGTCTTCCGCATGCTTGCGGTGATCTGCGTTCGCAACGACTCGACCCCCGGGCAGCGCGTGGGCCAACGTCCCTACTTCGCGCACGGTGCCGCAGGCCGAAGGCTGGCCCGTGAGGCTGGTCGGGGCGTCACCCGGCTTGCCGAAGTGCCCGCTCAGCAGGTGAACGCCGTGCACCAGGTTGTTGATGGCCGTCCCGGCGGTGTGCTGATTCATGCCCATGCACCAGAGGCTGGTGATCTTCAGGGACTTGTCAGCGAACAGGTCCGCGAGCATCCGGATCTTCGCGGCGGGCACTCCGCTGATCTCGGCGACCTTCTCCGGGGTGTACTCGGCGATGGCCTGCTTGTAGGCCTCGAAGTCCATTGCCTTTCCGTTGAGCGTAGCGGGCTCGTCCTGCTCGCGAAACGCGCAGTTCTTCTCGACGAAGTCGCGGTCCCAGGCGCCTCGTTCGATCAACTGCTGGGCGATGCCGTTGGCGATGGCGAGGTCTGTGTGCGGCTTGAACTCGAGGTATTCGTCAGCGAACTCGGTGGTGCGTGTGCGCCGCGTGCCGATGTCGATGAGCTTGACCTTCGCGCCTCGGGATCGCCGATCCATCACGCGCGAGAACAGCACCGGGTGCATCTCCGCAGGATTGTTTCCCCACGTAATCAACACGTCACACTTGTCCAGGTCGTCGTAGCAACCCGCGGGTTCGTCGACGCCGTAGGTGCTCAAGAACCCGGTCACCGCGGATGCCATGCACAAGCGCGCGTTGGGGTCGACCTGGTTGGAGCCAAGGCCGCCCTTCACGAGCTTGTTGGCGGCGTAGCCCTCGGGAATCGTCCACTGGCCGCTGCCGTACATGGCGAAGCCTTTGGGATCTGCCTGGATCCGCTCTGCGATGGTATCGATGGCTTCCTTCCAGGAGATCGGCACCAGCTTGCCGTTCTTGCGCAACAGCGGCTTGGTCAACCGGTCTTTGCCGTAGAGCGCCAAGCCAACGTGGTAGCCCTTCATGCAGAGCAGGCCCTTGTTCACCTCTGCCTTGGCGTCACCCTGGATGGCCACCACCTTGCCACCCTTCACACCGACCTGGACATGGCAGCCGGTACCGCAGAAGCGGCAGGGCGCCTTCTGGAAGCGCACGCCATCTACTTCTCGGACGCCTTCCGGGGCGCTGGATTCCTCCGCTGCGAGGCGGCTCGCGGCCAGCGTCGCCGCGGCCATGGCTGAGCTGCGGATGAAGTCACGTCGCTGCATGTCAGAGCTCCTCGTCCTGGAAATCGACGCTGACCACGTCTACGAACTCGACCCCCGTCATGTGCATGAGGGACTCGGTCAACTTCCGTGCGGCACTGAGGGTTGGCGCCTCCGCGACCACAGGTACTCTGCGGTCGTTCGGTTCCCCCACGGTGACTCCGGGGGTTTTGCGCAGCGCGTCCAGGACCGCCGCTTGGTCGCTCGCTCGAGTCGTCAGAACCAGTCCACTGATGGGCATGTCGTCCTGCGCCTAGCAAGCCACGCGCCACGCTGAGCAACCTCTGCTACCCGCGGACTTTGCGCGTGCCGTGGCGATTGTCGGTGTTCGTTGGGGCAACCGTTTGCGCAGAAAATGCAGGATGGAGCGCACGGTCGCAGAATCTGCGGGGAATCGTGGGCGTTCCATTTCGGAACGGTTTCGTTCCACTCTGGAATGCGCCGGACTTTTCCACTCGGATCCCGGCTTGCGCAAAGGCTTCGTCCTGACTGGCATGGTGGATGCTTTTGCGCCGTCGTGTTGAGACGTCTCTCGTGCTGTCTATTGCTGGCACTTCTGGGCTGCAATCGCGCACCTCTGGATCGTGGGAAGGCCCCGGCGCCCAGCGCGAAGGTCTTCGAAACTCACATCCATCAGCCGGATCGGCTGACCAGCGTGAAGTCCGAGGCCAGATCGAGCCGGGGCGAGCCCTTGCGAGTGAGCTGCGTCACCTGTCACTCCGCGCGCGGGCCGCGTCCGCTGCCCAAGCAGGCTTCGGAGTTAAAGGAGTTTCACGTCGGCCTGAAGTTTCAACACGGGAACCTGGAATGCGCGAGCTGTCACGACGCGGAAGCGCCGCACAAGCAGCTGCACCTAGCCACGGGGGAAAAGGTCGCGATGCCTCAGGCGATGCGGCTGTGCGCTCAGTGCCATGGACCGCAAAAGCGTGACTACGACCATGGGGCTCACGGGGGGATGAATGGGTACTGGGATCTCTCGAGGGGGGATCGGGTGAGGAACAACTGCGTGGACTGTCATGACCCGCATAGCCCGGCGATACCGGAGTCCGCGCCGGTGCTTCCCCCGCGTGACCGCTACCTGGAGCACGCCGCCGCAGAACAGACCGCGAGGAAACATGACTGATCAGGAAGCTCCCAAGCCCCAGAATTCGGGGCGACGCCGAGCGCTGAAGGTGCTGGGTGCCACTCTTGGCGCGACAGCGTTTGCTGCTGCCATGGAGCCGCTCAAGGCGTGGACGGACGACCTGACATTCGACGAGTTCCTGCAGCGCCACTACCGCGAGCTGAGCCCAGACCAGCTGCAAGCCGTGTTGCGTCGCGTCGAGGCGGACACGAAAGCCAAGTACGGGCGCGAAGTGCACTGCGAGGACGTGCGTCCCATGGAGGGCGTCGAGTTTGGCTACGCGCTGAACCTCAGCGTATGCATCGGTTGCCGCAAGTGCGCCGAGGCCTGTCACCACGAGAACAATCACGACCGACGTACGAACAACTCGTACATCCGCGTGATCGAGATGGAGCAGGGGAGTCTCGATCTCGAGAAGGGCAACACGACCTACGATCACGCGGTGCCAGCGCCAGGCAAGTACTACATGCCGGTTCAATGCCAGCAGTGCGACAACGCACCCTGCGTGAAGGTGTGTCCGGTGCAGGCCACGTGGAAGGAGCCCGACGGGATCGTCGTCGTGGACTACGACTGGTGCATCGGCTGTAGGTACTGTGAGGCGGCGTGTCCGTATCACGCGCGACGCTTCAACTGGGAAGCGCCACAGATCGAGGCCGAGGACATCAACCCCGAGCAGTCGTATCTCTCGAACCGCATTCGACCTCAGGGGGTCGTGGAGAAATGCACCTTCTGCTTGCATCGCACTCGCAAGGGACGCTTGCCAGCGTGTCTCGAGGCGTGTCCGACGGGAGCGCGGGTGTTTGGCAACCTCCTGGACCCGGACAGCGAGATCCGCTGGGTGCTCGAGAACAAGCGGGTGTTCGTGCTCAAGGAAGAGCTGGGTGCCAAACCACGATTCTTCTACTTCTTCGATAATTAACCGCGAGGAAATCTGACATGAGTCCTGACAACCACGTGGTGAGCTATCCCAGGTTCCTGCTCCGAGTGCTGCGGATGAGCCTGGATGGTGGCTGGCGCTTCTACGTTTGGATGACCGCGCTCACAGCCATCGCCCTGGTGGGCGCGAACGCTTGGGCCCATCAGGTTGCCAACGGAATGACGGTGACCGGGATGACCGATCAGGTGTCCTGGGGCTTGTACATCGCGAACTTCACGTTCGGCGTCGGGCTCGCCGCTGGCGCAGTCATGATGGTGATCCCCGCCTACCTCTACGACGATCATGACATGCACGACGTCGTGCTCGTGGGTGAGCTGCTGGCGATCGCTGCGATAACGGTCTGCCTGCTCTTCATCACGGTGGACCTGGGCCGCCCGGATCGATTCTGGCACATCATCCCGGGTCTCGGCCGCTTCAACTGGCCCATTTCGATGCTCACCTGGGACGTCATCGTCTTGAATGGGTACCTGCTGATCAACCTCCA
>JAUILJ010000471.1 GCA_030433055.1 Polyangia bacterium | reverse complement strand
CAGCGTTGTCCGGGTTTCTTCCTTCTCTGCATCCGTTCCGTTCTGGAAAACCGGCTTGCTGGCCTCGAGGTACCAGTCGCACAGCTCGTCCCACAGGAAGTGGTACAGCGCCTGGGTACCTTCATCCAGGCGGAAATCTTCGATGCCGCGCGTTGACTGCTCCACGACCTTGCCAAGCCGAGAGAGGATCCAGCGATTGATCAGCAACGACACCTGCGGTGGCTCCGCGGTCACCGTGGCGCCTTCGATATGCGTCAGGGAGTAGCGGACCGCGTTGTAGACCTTGTTGCAGAAATTCCGGTAACCCTCGAAACGCTTCGGGCTGAGGGCGATGCGCTTGGCCTGGGGAGAGTAACTGCACAGCGTCATGCGCAGCGCGTCCCCACCGTATGGCTCGAAGCCCTGGCCCATCTTCGCGGTCGATGGGTAGGCCTTCTGGAACTTCTTCAGCGCTTCGGCTTCTGGTGCGCCGGGGGAGGCCTTGGCCACTACGGCCTTGAAGTCCGCGCCGTGCATCAAGTCGAGCGGGTCGATGGTGTTGCCCTTGACCTTGCTCATCTTCGTGCCGGTCTCGTCGACGACCATGCCGTGGAGCAATACCCTGCGGAAAGGGACTTCGCCCATGAAATGGAGGCCCATCATCATCATGCGAGCCACCCAGAAGAACAGGATGTCGTAACCTGTCTCCATGTCGCTGGAGGGGTAGAAGCGCTTCAGCGCCTCCGTGTCATCCGGCCAGCCGAGCGTGGAGAAGGGCCACAAGCCGCTCGAGAACCAGGTGTCGAGCACGTCGGGGTCCTGGCGCAACTCCTGGTGCTGGCATTTCTCGCAAGCGCTGGGCGCCTCCCGCGCGACGTTGATGTGATCGCACTTCGTACAGAACCACGCCGGGATCTGGTGCCCCCACCACAGCTGGCGGCTGATGCACCAATCCTGGATGTTCTCGAGCCAGTGGTTGTACGTCTTGACCCAGTGCTCGGGGAGGATCTGCGTGCGTCCGTCACGTACCGCTTCGAGCGCGGGTTTGGCGAGGGGTTCCATTTTCACGAACCACTGGGTGCTGATGATCGGCTCCACGATGGTGCCCGAGCGCTGTGAGCGCGGCAGCGTCATCGTGTGCTGGCGGCTACCTCGCTCGAGGCCCAGCTCGGCGAGGCGCCGCTTGACCGCCTTTCGAGCCGCGAAGCGCTCCATCCCTGCGAACTCTCCGGCCTGCTCGTTGAGCGTGCCGTCCAGGTTCATGATGTTGATCTCTTCGAGTCCGTGGCGTTTCCCTGTGGCAAAGTCATTGAAGTCGTGAGCAGGCGTGACCTTCACCGCGCCCGTACCAAACTCCATGTCCACCAAGATGTCGTCGAGTACGATGGGGACTTCCCGGTCTACGAAGGGGTGCTTCAGCTTCTTGCCGTGCAGGTGCTTGTAGCGCGGGTCATCGGGGTGCACGGCGACCGCCGTATCGCCGAGCATGGTCTCGGGGCGGGTCGTGGCGACGACGAGCTCCTTGGCCCCATCGCCTGCTGGGTCGATTACGGGGTACGCGAACTCGTACAGCTCACCACTCACCCCCTCCTCCTGCTCGACCTCGAGATCCGACAGGACGGTGCGCGCCTCCACGTCCCAGTTGACCAGCCGAGTGTCGCGATAGATCAGCCCTTCCTCGTAGAGGCGGACGAAAGCTTCCGTTACCGCGCGGACAAGATCGGGGTCCATCGTGAAGCGCAGTCGATCCCAGTCAGCCGAGAAGCCCAGCGTCTCGAGTTGCTTGAGGATCCGACCGCCGCTCTCGCCCTTCCAGGCCCAGACGCGCTCGAGGAACTTCTCGCGGCCCAGGTCGTGGCGCGTGAGATTCTCGCGCTTCAGCTGGCGTTCGACCACTGTCTGGGTCGCGATACCCGCGTGGTCCATTCCGGGCTGCCAGAGGCAGTTGTAGCCCTGCATTCGCTTGTGACGGATCAGGACGTCTTGGATCGTGTAGAGCGCGTGCCCCATGTGGAGCGAGCCGGTCACGTTGGGTGGCGGCATCGAGATGACGTAGGTCGGACGCTGATCGTTGGCGTCGGTGCTCGCGCGGAATACGCCTTGCTCGAGCCAGTACTGGTACCAACGGGGTTCGACCTCGGCGGGTTCGTAGGCCTTCGGCATCTCGGAGGACATGGCGGCGGAACGTAGTGTGTGGATGCCTCTCCCGCAATCCGAAGCGTGGGCTTGCCACCGGGGTCTCCCAGGTCTCAGCTATAGTCCGCAAGATGCTGCGCCTCATCACCATCCCCATCAGTCACTTCTGCGAAAAAGCCCGCTGGGCGCTGGATCGGGCGCGCTTGCCCTATCGGGAAGTTCGCATGCTGCCTGCGGTTCACCTGATCGAGAGCTGGCGGCACGCCCGGCAGCGCACGGTCCCGGTGCTGGTGCACGACGGGGGCGGGATCGGAGAATCCACCGAGATTCTGCGCTGGGTGGACGCACGTACTCCCGAGGCGCAGCGCCTCTTTCCCGTGGGCGCTGAAGCGGCGGAGGTCGAACGCTGGGTCCAGCGCTTCGACCAGGAGCTGGGCCCGGGCGCTCGCATGCTGGGCTACAGCGCGCTCTTGCCAGACCCGGAACTCTTCCTGAAGCAGATGCAGCGGGTCTATCGAGGGACATCCCGGGCGCTGCTGCCGGCGCTGTGCCCCCTCGCCCGCGCTGGCATTCGGCGGCGCTACGGAGTGAACGGAAAGCGAGCAGATCGCGCGCGGGAGCGCTGCAGTCAGCTGTTCGAGGACGTCGGGCGCGCGCTCGAGTCTCAGGGCTCGTCGTACCTGGTGGGCGGGCAGTTCAGCGCAGCGGATCTCACGTTTGCTGCTCTCGCTGCGCCTCTCGTGCTTCCGCCGCGCTATGGCGGGCAGTTCCTACCCAAGGCCGAGATGCCAGCCCAGTTTCAGGATCTGGTGGACGAGTTCGCACCCCACCCGGCAGGTCGTTTTGCCCTGCGGATCTATGATCTGCACCGCTAGTTCAGCAGGGGTCGGGGGAGAGCAAGTCCGTGGCGTGGTCAATGATCGCAGCCGCGTCTTCACCGCTCACTCCGAGCAGCGCGAGCTGACCAAGATCCAGGCACTCGTCTGCTGAGCCGCCCTCCGCTCGAGCGGCGACCTCCGGGCTGAGCAGATCGGCGATCTGCACTAGCCGCACGGGTAGCGACTGCTCGAGGCTCGCGCGATGATGACCGGCGCAAACGTCGACCACGTCTTGGGGTAGCTTCCACGCCCGAGCGATGTCTCCTCCAGCTTCCGTATGGTAACGATCTACCAACACCGCGGCCTCGACCGCTGACGGCGGGGTGTCCAGGCGGTCTAGCAAGCGATAGACCCGCGCCTCGCCCAAGTCGTGCAGCAATCCGATCAGGTAGGCATCGCAGTAGCGGATCCCCAGCTCACTGCAAGCGGCGCGCGCCACGAAGCCGCTGACGACGGCGCGGCTGTAGCTGCGGCGTACCTGGGGACCGAAGTGGCGCAGTCCGAGGCTGGAGCAGGCGTAGACGATTTGCAGCAGAAGGTCCCGGCTCCCCGAGAGACCAACGCGGACCAACGCGTCTTGAATCGATGGAACCTCACGACCTCGAGAGTAGAGCGCGGAGTTCGCGACGGAGAGAAAGCGGGCGGCTATCGGAGGATCCGAGCGGATCAAGTCGCTCAGACGACTGAAGTCGGCGTTTGGGTTCTCCGCGAGCTCGATGGCGCGTGCCGCAGCTTCGGGGAGCAACGGTAGGCCGATCAACGCCGACTCTAGCAGCTCCTGGAGTTCTTGCTCCGCCGCGCTCGGTACGACCTCGACGACGTCGGGCTGAACTCTCGTGTATTCGGGGATGGCGATCAAGGTTGCCTCCTGAGTCGTGGGTGGTGTCTGCATCAGCCGTCGAGTGTCCTGCCGGTCCGGGACTGTGGCGTCGCCGGTACGGTTAGCCGTGAACTACCGTGCGGAACTGCTCGCAGGGTGGGCCGCTCCCTCGAATCCAGACTCGGTGGAGGCGGCACGAGGCTGTCGCGCGTTGCCAGCGTGACGCGGTTTCGCCCAGCGCGCTTGGAGTCGTAGAGCGCTCGATCAGCGCGGCGCAGCATGGCCTCCACGGAGTCGAACGGCTTCGATTCGTGGTGCGCGGCGACTCCGACACTGATGCTGACACGGGCGGGGCCATTGATGGGCGAGAGGTTCAGGGTGGCGACTGCTTGGCGGTGTCGTTCTGCGACCGTGTGCGCCACCTGAGCGGTGACGCCCCTGACCAGGATCACGAACTCCTCACCTCCAAAACGGGCGACCACGTCGCCGGAGCGGACGCCATCCTGCAGTCGTGCCGCGACCGCCCTGAGCACTTCGTCTCCGACCGCGTGCCCGTGGCTATCGTTCACGGCTTTGAAATGGTCGACGTCGATGAACAGGAGCCCAAAGTGCTGGCCAGCATCAAACACCGCCTGTAGCTGTTGCTCGAAGCAGCGACGGTTCATGACTCCCGTCAGGGCGTCGGTGTGGGCATCCTCGCGGATCACGTTTCGGTCCGCTCGCACCCGGGCCAAGGTGTCGCGGTAGCGCTTGTTGCGAAGCGCGACGTGGATGCGCGCCCGCAGCTCTTCCAGACGGCTGGGAGCCAGGCTGAGAATATCGTCGGCGCCTGCGATCAGCGCGCGCGCAGCGACCCGCGCGGTCGGGTACTCCTTGGCGATCAGAAGCACCGGGGTGTGACGACACTGAGCCATGGCCTTCAGCTCACCGCAGATCTCGAGGCCGAGCTGGGGTGAAGACGTGTCGAGGTCCATCGCGACCAGGATCAAATCCGGGCGCGCGTCACTCACGCGCCGGCGCAGGGTCCGCGTTTCCTCGGCGCAAGTCACCTCGTGGCCCTGGCCGTGACAGCTCGCCTCCAGCACCTTCCGCGTGGTGCGGCAGGCAGCGACGATCAACACACGTGGTGCGCGCTCGTCCTCGCCCGGCACGGTGGAGTTCTCGGGCGACGCCAGATCGGATGTCGTAGTCACTCGCGGGAGAACGACATCGGTCAGCGAACCTGTAGCAACACAAAAGCAAAGACGCGGCAGCAACTGGCCACCGCGTCATGCAGAACGGAGGTTCGGTGAACCTTACTCTTCGTCCTTTTCCTTCTTCCCACCCATGTGACCCTTGCAGCCGGTCTTGCCCGCGCTGCCATCCGGGCAGGTGACGCCGTCCCACTTCGTGCCGTCGGTGTCGACCTCGTCGAGGTCTGCGCCCTTCAGGTTGGTGCCTTTCAGCGTTGCCCCCGTCAGGTAGCCGTCGGCCAGGCTCGCGCCCTCGAAGTTTGCATCCGTGAGGTTTGCCTTGGAGAGGTCCGCCTCGTCCATCTTCGCGCCCTTGAAGTTGGCCTTCGTCAGGTTGGCGCCCGTGAGGTCGACGGACTCCATGTCCGCTCCTTCGAAATCAGCGCCGGTGAGATCCTTGCCGGCCCAATCGGCGTCGCCAATCTTGGCCTTGGCGCACTTGGCACCGGGCGCGGGCTTGCAGCCTCCAACAGCGCCGGTGACGTCGAGCGGCGCAGCGGCGCTTGGAGCAGCGCTCGCAGCTGGGGCGCTCGGGGTAGCGGCGGCAGTCGCGCTCGCCTTCGCTGTGGCAGCGGGTTCCGGCTTCTTCTCGTCGCAGCCGAGGACGAGCAAGCTAAGGGGCAGGGCCCACAGGAGAGCCTTGAATTGGCGCATGACGTGACTCCTTCGTTGTCTCGCGTTTGGGTCGGCGAACCCTTCCACACCCGCGGCGGCGGAATCAAGTTAGCGACGTGGCGTTCGCGTGATGCATGGTTTCTTGCATGATTCTCGCTAGATACGGCGCCGCTCTGGGTGGTGAGGGCGACCCCGGCATCGACCGCGTCTCCAAACTTGGCTCAAGCGCGGCGCGAAAGCCCCGTTCCGCGGAACATGATCCTCAGCGATTTCCCTCTCAGCCTGCCTCCAAAGGGCGGACCCCAGAACTCTGCGCCCCCCTCCGCACCCCCGGAGTCCTGGGCCCTGGCGCGCAGAGTGGCTTTCCAAGTCATTCGCCCGCTCGATCGCTTCATGCACATCGAGGCCGCCAGCGGTGTGGTCCTGCTGATCGCTGCGGCGGCGGCGCTGCTCTGGGCCAACTCGCCCTGGGCCGAGACCTATGAGCACTTCTGGCACACGAAGATCTCGCTGGGCATTGGAGCCTTCCAGACGGCTCAGCCGCTGCATTTCTGGATCAACGACGGCCTCATGGTGATCTTCTTCTTTCTGGCGGGCTTAGAAATCCGCAGAGAAATTCATCAGGGGGAACTGAGCGAGCTCCGGCGAGCGGCGCTGCCTGCCATCGCCGCAGTCGGCGGTATGATCATGCCTGCGATCATCTACGCCTTGGTAGCCCGGGGGTCAGCGGCGACCCACGGCTGGGGCGTCCCCATGGCAACTGACATTGCCTTCGCCGTTGGCGTGCTGGCGCTGCTTGGCAAGCGAGTGCCTGCCGCCCTTCGGGTGCTGCTCCTCGCGCTCGCCATCATCGATGACATCGGTGCCATCGTGG
>JAUILJ010000470.1 GCA_030433055.1 Polyangia bacterium | reverse complement strand
TCACCGTGCTCAGTGATCTGTCCGGCCTGCTCAGCGGCTTGAAGAACGCCGCGCAGAGCCTCGACACCCTCGAGGAGGTGGGGAGCTACGCGGCGAAGAGCTCCGACGAAGCCATCGTCGCGACCGCCAACGGCTTGGCGCTGCCGTCAAGCTACCAGGTCAGCGTCACTCAGCTCGCCCAGGAGCAGCGGACCTACAGCAACCCCTTCGCCGACAAGCTCGCGGCGCTTGGCCAGTCCGGAACTCTGGACATCACCGTGGGCAGTGAGGCCGCCATCAGCGTCAACGTCGAGGCGACCGACACCCTCGAGAGCATCATGACCAAGATCAACGAGAGCGACGCGAAGGTGAACGCCTCGATCTTCTACGACGGTACGGACTACCGACTGCAGGTGCGGGGCAAGGACTCAGGGGCCGCGAACGCAATCACCTTCGGTGAGAACGGCGGCGTCGCGCTCGGGTTGTCCACTCCGACGAACACGGTCCAGAACGCTCAAGACGCGATCGCGGTGATCGATGGCTTCAACGTCACCAGCCCGACGAACAAGATCACTGGCGCGGTCCAGGGCGTCACCTTGGCGCTGACCAAGACCACCAGCGCGCCCGCCACCTTGAGCGTGGAGACGGACTCCAACGCACTGAAGGACAAGATCCAGAAGGTGGTCACCGCCTACAACGCGGTCATCAGCAAGGTGCAGGTAACCGCAGGGTACGGCGACCGCAAGGCTTCCAACGGTGTGCTCGCGGGCGACAGCACCCTGCGCAACATCAACTCCAAGATGACAGAGACGCTGCTGTCCCCCAACGCATCACTGACCGGAAAGTTTCAGACCCTCAATTCCATCGGGATACAGCTCGAGAACAACGGCATGCTCAAGCTGGACACCACCAAGCTCACGGAAGCGCTCGGCGAAGACCCAGACGCCGTTGCCCGCATCCTCGCTGGCGACGACACGACGGGAGGAATCATGGACGCGATGAGTGATCTCATGGAAGGGCTAGTGGAACCGGAGAGCGGCTCCCTCACCGCGCGGAAGGAGGGCCTGGAGGCAGAAAAGAAGCGCCTCGAAGACCAGGCTGCCAAGGAGCAGGAGCGGCTGGACCGCTACTCCGAAACCTTGCGGAAGCAATTCACGGCAATGGACTCCACCGTTGCTTCGTACAACGCACAACTTGCCTACTTGATCGGCTGATCTGACCGTTTGTGTAGTTACCCAACCGATCGCAGAGGACATCGATGTTAGACGTCGCAAGTCGCTACAAACAAGTTCAGATCCAGACCTCGTCGCCCGGTGACATCTTGCTCGCCCTGTACGATGGTCTGTTCAGGTTCCTCAAAGGGGCGCAGGTCTGCCTCGAGCAGCATCAGCGGGCCCGCGCCGGAGAGCTCATCAGCAAGAGCCACGCGATCATCAGCGAGCTGCTGATCGCGCTCGACCCAAAGCACAACCCCGAGCTGTGCCTGCACTTGGGGGGCGTCTATGACTTCTGCCTGGACCGGCTGACTCAGGCGAACCTCAAGAGCGACCCGTTGTTGATCGCCGAAGTGATTCTGGTGCTCAGCCCCATCAAGGAGGCCTGGGAAGTGGCCGTACCGCAGGCAGCGCGCGAGCAGACGCCGCCGAGGTGACATGCACAGCTTTTCCAATCCAACTCAGGGCACTCCAGAAGGCAACGTAACCTATGTTCGGGGCACTGATCCCGACGACTTCTGGGCGCACTTCAGATCCGGCGCGAGCGTGAGCATCGTGCGTGGTCGAGGCTGCCACTACCCTCGCCTGCCAAGCGCGGCCCCCTCGACTCGTGCGTACTACGAGCTGTTTGCCAAGCGCTTTCCACATCTCGGTCGCGTGTTGGACGCGGGCTGCGGCGCTGGCGTCGGCACTCGCGTGCTGACTCGACAGTACCGCAAGGTCCTGGCGGTAGACAGCGACCCCAAGGCGCTGGCGTTCTGTCGCGAGTTTGCTCGCCACGCGGAAACACTCCAGGTCGACATCGAGGGCGGCGTCCAACGTGAGCCTTGCAGCGGCGCGATCGCCGTGGACGTACTGGGACAGACCCAGGATCCAAGGCGCTTCATGCGCAGCCTGCGCAGAGCTTTGCTGGAAGGTGCCCCGTTGCTCGTGGCCGAAGCCCGCGCCGAACTCACCCAGCGCCTCGAAGCACCGGCGCGGCGCGCGTTCTCTTCACTCGAGCTGGCACGATTGCTCGAAGTCAGTGGCTTCCGCTTCGCGGAGTGGGTGCTGGAAGACTCGAGCTTCCTGGTGTGCGCCGTCACGGCTCACGAGGACGGGGTATGGCAGATCCTCGAGTCTGCCGAGCGGGCGGTGGCCGACGCAGAACACAAGCGGACCACCTCGAGCATTCAGCGCGCGGCGCGCCAGCTCGACGAGCTGAGCAGCAAGGCCGAAGGCCTTGCTCACTATCAGACCGAAGCGCTCCTGTTGGAGGCTCGCTTGGGCTGGCTCGAGAGGAGCGGCGACCGCACCGCCGAGGCACTCCTATCGGCGCAACGCATCGGTTCAGGGGACGCTCGCGCTTCCGCGCGGTTATCTGATCTGATGCTCGAGGTAGGAGCGGTCGGGGATGCGCTCGAGCTGGCGCTCTCCGCGCTACGGGTCGATCCAACCCACCCAGAAGCCGCTGGGGCCTTCGCACGCGCGGTGACCAAGCTCGGCCATCACGACGCCTTTGGCGCCTGGCGTGCGGCCCATGCCTTGTCGCCCTCGGATCCCACCGTTGCGTCCGCCTTGGCTGAGGCCGCGGCTTCGCGCGGCGACACCGGCTTCGGCATCCAGGTGTTTCGTCAGGTGCGCAGCTACGGTGACCGACTGCCCGCAGATTTCTGCCTGGCTTTGGCCTGGATGCTGGAGGCCGAAGGCAAGACCGCAGATGCGCGAATCGAAGCGCGCATCGCTCGCGCCCTCGCACCGAAGGATCCCGAGGTGCAGGCGCTCTGCGTTCACCTCGGCTGCTGAGGGTACCCACCAGCTCATCGGCCCGGGGATGCGCGAGCGTCATCCGATGGGTGGCGGCGCGTCCTGAGTTCTGGATACTATCAGCGGGTGGCGAGAGACGACGCAGGGCGAGAGCCCCCCGAGCTGGACGTCTTGCGCCACCGAGTCGCCGCGCTGGAGACCGAGAACCTCGCGCTCTACCGCGCCATCCATCTGTTGCACCAAGTGTCGAGCCTGGTCCGGGACGCACTGGAGCTCGAGCCGACATGCTATGCGCTGCTGACGGGAGTTACCGCTGGAGTCGGGCTCGGTTTCAACCGAGCGATGCTCTTCACGACCCCTGATCCCGCCGACGATGACCGTGACTGGCTGTCCGCGATCGCCGCGGTGGGCCCCAGCGACGAGCAGGAGGCGGACGCCGTGTGGCGCGAGATAGAGACCCTTGCCCCGGATCTCCGCGCGCTATACCAGGCCGGGCTCGATCAAGCCAAGGCACCAGGCTCGCTCAGCCGACGGGTGCGTGAGCTGCACGTGGGCGTGGAAACCAACAATCCGGTAGGCCTTGCCGTACGGAGACAAAAGCTCGTACGCGGCGAAGGCGAAGACGATCTGGGCGGCTTGCTCGACCTCGAGACCGCGGTAGCCGTGCCCCTGTTCGACCGCCACGGCCTATGCGGTGTGCTCTACGCCGACAATCGCTTCACCAAGCGCCGCCCTGACACGATCACGATCGAGGTGCTGGGTATGGTCGCAGACCAAGCGGGCCTCGCCTTGGAAAACGCCCGGCGGTTCGAGCGCCTGGCCCGCGAGGCGCGGACCGACGCCCTCACCGGCCTGGGTCACCACGGCGCGATGATGCAGGCCCTGCACAAGGCCATGGCGGAGAGCGTCGAATCCAACGAACCGCTCGGCCTCGCGATGATTGATCTGGACGATTTCAAGCGAGTCAACGACACCCACGGCCACCTCGCGGGAGACGCGCTCCTGATGGCGGTCGCCGAGCGCCTCCGAGACGTAACTCGCGGCCGGGAACTCGCTTTCCGCTACGGCGGAGAAGAGTTCGCCGTGTTGCTCCCGGGTGCGCCCAACCACGCGCTGGCTCGCGTCGGTGAGCGGCTGAGGGCGAGCGTGGGTTCCAGGCCGTTCAACCTGGGTGAGAAGACCACCCTCCACGTCACCTGCTCGGTTGGGGTCGCCGAGATCCAACCGGGCGACCTCGCGGAAGAGCTGATCGACCGCGCCGACCAGGCTCTCCTCCTCGCAAAATCTGCAGGGAAAAATTGCACCACGCTCGCGCCGCCGGGGGAAGGCGAGAAGTAGCGGGGCCACACGATCCTGACGAAGCGTGAACCACGGGCACACCGCTGACCGGAGGGTCAGGCTCGCGACCAGCCAGTACCCGTCGGAGCGCCCTGGCGCGTCGCGGCAAAGCCGACAATTTCGCGGGTTTGGCTCATGGGCGCGGGCATTGCACTGGGAATGCCCCGTATGAACAATCACACGCTTTGGCTTGGTATCGTGACCGCGTTCGCTGGCCTGGGGGTGCTGCTACACGCCCCGGAGGCGTCTGCTCAAGACTACGCGCATGACGCGCGGGGCGACTCGTACGAGCGGAGTCCCCGGCCGGGTTCGCTCGACGACGAGGACTTTCGCCCCTGGGACCATGGGGAATTCACCATGGGGTTCATTGGAGGGCAGCGTTCCTATACCGAAACGAACTTCAGCCAAACAGGCAACGGAGAGCGCCTCAACCTAGATGCTCCGCTGGCGAAGGCGCCGTACGACCGAGTCACCGCCCTGGGACTCCGCTACGACGCGCGCCTGGTGGTGAGCTACGTGCGCATGACCGCAGGCTTCGATCTACCGTTCGCGACCTACTCCACGGGCGACACGACTCAGACGTACGACGTGGGCGGTCAGCCTCGAGAGGTCACGAGTCGCAGCTTGCACATGAAGGGGCTGCGTTTCGGCATCGGTGGTGAGCTGCCCACGGGCTCACCGGTCACACCGTTCGTGGATGTCATGGGCACGGTGAACTTCATCGACACGACGCTGGTCGTCGACGACAAGAGCTACGACTTCGACGCGACCAGCTTTGGATTCTCGGTACGTGGAGGCGTGCGGCTGCAGGTGCGGCGTTGGTTCTTCGCGCAGGTGTCGGGTGAAATTGGGCTGGCGAGCGACGTGCTCTGGGGCGGCGAGCTGTCGGTGGGCTTCTCGACCATGTAGACCCCCAGGCGCTGGCCTACGGGGCGGGCTCTTGATCTTGAGCTGGTTCGAGTTGCTCCATCCGCGCAAGATCCTCGCGCACGCCGCGCTCGATCCAGACGAAGCCAAAAGGCACCACGGAGAGCATCAGGTTCTTGGCAGAACGAGCGATCCCCCACTCCTCTTCCGTCGACGCGCGGAACAGCGCCACGAGGAAGACCAGGAACAACGCGCCGTGAGCCGCGCCGACCACGCGCACCGCCATCGGCATGTCGAAGGCGTGCTTCAGCGGCATGGCGATCCCGACCAGCACCAGGAAGGAGATCCCTTCTGCGAAGCTCACCCAGCGAAATCCACGTAGCGCGCTCATCGGCCCAGCATGCTCCAGCAGGGAGCAAACGCCAGCGAACATCCCCAGCCTGACGAGCGATTATCCATCTTCCACGCGACATGGAGGCGAGGGCGCGGCGCGTGGAGTGGACAAGTTGTCGCACGCGCAGCGTGCTCGTGCGGCTGAGTCACCCGCGGGAGCGCGAGCACTGGTTGGCGACGCCCGTTTCCGTCGGGCTTCCGGGCTCGCTCACTCCTCGCACAGCGTGACGCCCATTGCGTGCTCGCAGTGCTCGTCAGCGTCCGCCATCAGGCCGCTCGTGGCGTGAAACAGCCGACACTGGACGTGGTTGCCGTCGAACACCAGCGGGTCTCGCACGTCGTACGAAATGTCCGACGGCGGCAGTTCCTGACACACGCTGAGGCACTCGTTGAGGTCCTGGTAGTGATAGAGCGGGGAGGACTCGTCGGTGCACGCGACCATCATCACGCTGCAGTAGCCCTCGCAGTTGCTCCCACAGCGGCCATCGCCGCCCGGCCCTGCTTGTCGACAGTACGCGGCGAGCTCCGTCCCTGCGGCGTAGCGCGCCTTACCCGCATACTTCAGACGGCACGCAGCAGAGTTTCCGTCCGGGCCGCCGAGTTCACCCGAAGGCAACACGCCGCAGACCTTCAGACACTGGTCCCGATCCTTGTACTGCGGGTAGTCGGTCTCGCAATAGGCCTCCATGTCGGAGCAGTACTCGTCGCACACCGTCGGTGCGCCTCCGGTTCCACCCGTAGCTCCCAGACTCCCTCCGCTGCCACCGGTGCCGGCATTTCCACTGCCCCCAGCGCTCTCGCTCCCTTGGCCAGCAGACGCCTTGCTGCCTTGTCCATTGCCGGACTGCGACGTCCCACCTTGCCCCGCGGCACCGCCACTCTGGCCCTCGAGCGTCGGGTCCTCCGCAGCGTCCTCGATCCCCAGCACCTGAGCGCAGGCGGGCGAGAACGACACCAACAGCACCACGCCCAACGAAAGGCCACCGACGCTTGTCCGCATCAGAAGC
>JAUILJ010000469.1 GCA_030433055.1 Polyangia bacterium | reverse complement strand
TTCGCCAAGACCCGCAAAACTCCGACACGGTGCGCACGTCCAAGACCATCTTCGTCGGTTCCCAATCGCTGGACATCCCGCAAGTCGGAGACTTCGGCGCCGCGTACATCGAAGCTGCGATTCAGAGCCTCGATGGTCCTGCGAAGATCGACCCAGGTCACGCCCTCTACGCTTCCATCAACATCTTCGCGGACCCGTTCACGATCCTCCTGGAAGGAAAGCACTATCGGCGCTTCTTTCCGCTGAGTGCAAACGTGGATCTGAATCACGCCCGCGAGTTCAACCTGGTCCAATACAACGCGCCGCCGACGACCGAGGTCTTCTACAACGACACCCAGTTCGAAACCTTCAACGTGTGCGTCTCTGGAGGCCGCGCAAAGACCGATTTCCACGCGGGTAAGGACGAAGACTTCTTCGCATGGCTTGGCTACTACAACACCTGGAGCGAGTCAGCGAGCAACGACCAGTGCGACATCGCCGACGACAAGCGAAACCGGGTACTCGACGCGGCGGTCGGGGCCGAACTCACCAGCCAGCAGCGCAAGAGCCGCGCCAGCATCACCGTTGGCGGACGCAATGATGTAGCGGACCGCGAGCTGCAGACGGCGGGCGGGGAGCAAACGGACATTGCGTACCAAGAGGGCTACGTCCGCTACGACGTGATTCGCTGGATCGATGGCCCGTACTCCGTTCAGTTCCAGGGCTGGCACCGACGCAGGCGGCAGACGCTGGGTGGCCCCGAGGATGCGTGGTGGGAGGGCCAGCACCTCACGGGCTTCGAGTGGGCCCCTCACGTGTCCCTGGCGTTTGGCGTTGAGTACAACTCGAACGAGCTGTTCGCCGCATCGGATACTGCTAGCCCAAGTGAGCTGCCCGACGTCACGCTCTATTTCAACGGTCAAGCGACCTATCGGATCGACTCCGCTTCCAGTGTCAGCTTGTTCGTTGGGCAGCGGCGCGGCAGCCTCCGTTGCGTTGGTGGCGTGTGTCGCGTGTTTCCCCCGTTCGAGGGTGCCAGGCTCGACGCCACCCTACGCTTCTGAACACTCCGGGTCGTTGTTGAGGGTGGGCTGACGCGACCGCGAGGCAACCAGGAACACTCCGGGTCGTTGTTGAGGGTGCCCTGACGCGACCGCGAGGCAACGAGGAACACTCCGGGTCGTTGTTGGGGCTAGCGAGAAACGGCGGCTTCGATGTCGCGGTCGAGCGAGTTGGCGTCGCCCGTCACGTAGCCCTCCTTCTTCGTGATGATGCGACCATCGCGGCCGATCAACACGCTGTAGGGGGCGCTGGTCTTCGGGTTGTACAGCGACACGACCCGCGTCTCCTTGTCCAGCAGGATCGGGAACGAGACGCCGAGCTTCTTTACTTCGGTGCGGACCTGAGCGAGCCCATCGGGCCCGTCGATGGAGACGCCCAGCACCACGAACCCCTTCGACTTGTACTTCTTGTACAGCTCGTCGAGGTGAGGCATCGCCGCCATGCACGGATCACAGAAGGTCGCCCAGAAGTCGACCAGGATCACGTCCTTGCCCAGGTGGTCACTCAAGCGAACGCTCCCACCATCCAACGTCTCGAGTTCGAAGTCAGGTGGCTTGGCGCCCGTGGGCTCCGCCGTCGCTCCAGCCTCCCCCGAGTCGGACGGGGCCGCCGTGGTTGCCGGGTCGGTCGCAGTCCCCTCGCCTGCCGCAGTCGTGGGTCCAGGTTGCGCTCCCCCGCAGCCAGCAAGCAACAGTCCCAGGCTCAGTCCAATCCAGCTCTTCTGCATCACCCACTCCTTCTGGTCCAACCGACTTACCACATCAACCCAGCGCTGCAGCCAACTTGTACCTGGAAGCTCCTCCTACGCCAGAGACTCATCTCGGTTACGTGATCGCGCAATTCATGCTGGCGTCGGTGCCTCCCCACGGGCTGGGGGTGAGGAACGCCTCGAGCCCGATCGTGCATTCGACATCCGAAGACGTCGCTATGCTGTCGAATCACGAGGCTCAAATGAGGACCGCCACCAGGTCCTGAACAGGACGTGGTGGCGGCGGTGCTACCCCAGGGGGTCGCGCTTACTTCTTCTCGAGCTGCTTGTCGATCGCGGAGAGCAGGCCCTCGGTGTCTCCGCCCGGCAACAACTGGATGATCTCCATGGTCTGCGCATCGATCAACGTGTTGTTCGGAATCGCGTCGATGGAGAACAGCCCGCCCAGCTTGAACGAGGTGTCGATCACGAAGGGGAACTCCACCTGGAATGACTTCACCCACGCCTGACCGTCGATGTAACGCGGCGGGTCGTAGGCGTTGTTCTCCATCAGTGAGCCCAAGAACATCACGCCCTTCTCGCGATACTCGGCGAAGGTGCCGTTCGTCTTGAAGTGCGAGTACTCGGCCTTGCAAGGCGGGCACCACTGCGCGGAGGAGTTGATCAAGATGATCTTGATGTTCTTGGTTCCGTCCGGGTCGTAGAAGTCGGCGAGCTGAATCGGCTCGAGCTTCTCCGTGTCGTACTCCACTTCCTTCGGGTTGTTCCAACCCATGAAGCGGTAGTTGGGCATGATGGAGTGAAGCTCGTTTCCGTACGGACCCTCGGGGTAATCCGCGAGGTAATCCGGCGGGTCGTCGGGAGTGCTGACGTCGCCACCGGTTCCGCCGTTCCCGCCACCGCCAGTTCCGCCTGTCGCCGCAGAGACCTGACCAGGCATGCCCTTGTCGAGGGGCTTACCGTCCTTGATGTCCTCGCCGCCGCAAGCCGCGAGAAAGCTGCCAGCCACTAGAGCCGAAACCAAAAGACCAATCGTGCGCATCGAGAGACTCCAAACCAGTGAGTTGCCAAGCCTGTCTGCACAGTACTCGGGGGCCGCACGCCGTCAAGCTGGGGCCGCCTCGGGATGATAGCGCAGCCAGCGCCTCGAGGGTTCCAAGAACACCGGAAATGTGCGGTGTTTCACAGTGTCTCAGACGCTGCGTCTCACCCCCGACCCCGGAGCAGGCGCTGGTCGAATCACTCGAATTGCATACGGGATTTTCGTTGGGCGGCGACTGCACGGGCACCCGACCGGAGGAAACCCCAGCGAAACGACAAGCCCGAGACTCGTTTAGACATCAAGCTTTCGCGAAGGCGCCAACACGCGCCCGCACGCTTGACGCTTGGTATGTCGCCGAACTCGCGGTAGTACCGCGAACCGCTTGGCTCCGCGTTCCCTCCGGGAACCCCGTCCCTTTCTGAGGAAATCATGCAGCAATCGATCTCCCGCTTGGCAGCTTCACTGAAGTTCACCGCCCTCGCCGCCCTCCTTGGCTCCGTTGTCCTGGCCGCTGGATGCTCGAGCGGCGACGAGAAGTGTGGGGGCGTCGAAGTCGACGGTCAGTGTTACGCGGAGTGCCAGGATAGCCTGTGCGTGGAAGGGAATCGCTGCGTCCCAGCGTTGGATACCGGCGTGCCGGGCTGCGTGCCCCCTTGCGGGATTCAAGACGACTGCTCGGTAGGTACGAACTGCGTCAACGTCAACTTCGGCACCAACGACAGCGGCTTGTTCTGCGTGGCCCTGCTCGGCGGCAAGACCGGTCAGAACGAGGAATGCAGCACCAGCGACCAGTGCGATACGCGCCGCGGCTGGGAGTGCGCGGACGGCACCTGCAAGAAGCTCTGCGAGGAGCCCGCCGACTGCGAGAAGGGCGAGCTCTGTCAGCCGGTGGGCAACGTGATGGCGTGTGTCGCCGGTCCCTGCGACTGCGATTTTGGAGCGGGCGAGCACTGCGTCTCGGGCGAGTGCGTCACGACTTGTACGAGCCACGCGGACTGCGCCGACGGTGAGCTGTGCAACACCGGCGTCACCGCGTCCGACACTGACGCCGCGATCAACACCTGCATGCCCGGCCCGTGCACCAGCAACGCGGCCTGCGACATCCAGCCCGGCTACCACTGCATCGACAGCGAGTGCGTGCAGGCCGAGTGCGTCGAGCACTCGAACTGCGAGGGCCAGATCTGCAAGACCGGCGGTACGGATGCTGATGGTGGGACGGTCAATTTCTGCGCCGACGCGCCCGGTGAGAAGCGCGGTCAGGGACAGTACGGAACGGCTTGCCCCAACGGCGCGGCGGACTGCGCTGAGGGCTTCCTGTGCTATGGCCGCGGCGAAGGCGACGTCTACAGCTACTGCACGGAGTTCGACTGCACCCAGGACAGCGACTGTGGTAGCGGCTTCCACTGCACGCGGATCCGCGTGGGAGACGACCCGTGTGAGGACACCTGCACGGGTATCCCCGCGGCAAGCGGCGCAGGCTGCATCGCAGCGTCTGACATCGGCGACGGCAAGAAGTACGAGTGCGGCGCGCTCAACCTGATGCGCAACGCCTGCACGAAGAACGAGTACTGCAACGAGTGCGAGACCGACGAGGACTGCCTCGGCGAGGCCAACCAGATCTGCGCAAAGGGTCCCGATGGCACCAAGCAATGCACGGTCACCTGCGACCCCGGCACCGACGCGTGCCCCTGGGGCGCGGCGTCGGAGTGCAAGGTGTTCGATACGGATCGCGGTGTCGCCACCTGCGGCCACAAGTTCGGTTCGTGCAAGGGCACGGGCCAGGGCTGCGAGCCTTGCGTCGACGATGGTGACTGCGGCGCCCAGGGATTGTGCGTGGACAGCAGCTTCACCGGGGAAAAGTACTGCGTGGACCTGAGTCTGGAGTGCGACTGCACCGGCCTGCCCAAGTCGGGGGACATCCCCCAGGCTTGCAAGGGTGGCGGCTGCCCTGAGACTCCGGGTGGTCTGCAGATGTACTGCTTCGGATACCTCAACGACCCCAGCAATCCGCTGAACAACAAGTGCTACGGGGCGAACTCCAACACCAAGCCGCTCTCCTCCCCCCAAATGGGCTGCTACCCCAACTAAGCGAATCTCCTCAGCTTAGTTACACTCCGGGTCCATTGTTTCGAAACACTGGGCGGTGGGAGGTGCACTCCGGGTCCACCCTGGAGCGCCCCTGCGACGGGGGTGGTACACAGACGCCAGCCCATCGGCGCGGCGCAAAGTGTCACAGGCTGGGCCAGGCGCTCACGCGGCGCGCCATTGGGTGCGCCGCAAGCGTGGCCCTAGCCAAAGAAGCAGGTTAGCCTTGCATCCGCATTGGGGTACGTCCGTCATACGACGAACGGGGATGGGGCCCGCGCAGCGGGATGACCTCAGTTGAGAACCAAGGAGTGCTTAGATGTCGAAGAAGATTCGTGGTTTGCGCAGGCTAGCAGCCCCCGCGCTGCTGATTGGGTTGGCGGTTCCGTTGACCGGTGGTTGTTCGAGTGATTCGCTCGATCCGACCAACTGTGAGGCAAACGTCAAGGCGAACATCGAGTCGCTGCAAGCGTCGGTCGACACGCTGGTGGAGGTCGCGGGCGAGTTGACGGTCACGGTTGGTGGCGCGTGCAAGCGGATCGCCGAGGCTGGCGGAGAGATGGATGTCCCAGCCGAGATCACCAAGGACTCACCGAAGGAAGACGTCCAGAAGGCGTGTGCCGCTGCCGAGGCGGCGATCACGGCAAAGCTGAGCGCGGCTGGTAGCTTCTCCGTCAGCATCGAGGGCGGGAAGTGCACCGTGGCGGCAGAAGCACAGCTGAACTGCGAAGCGAGCTGCCAAGTCGACGCGTCCTGTGACGGCGGAAGCGTTGAAGCGCGCTGCGATCCCGGCGAGTTGAGCGGGAAGTGCGAGGGCGAGTGCCAGGCAGGAGCGACCTGCGAGGGCTCCGCTGAGGTTGCTGCAAACTGCGAAGGCACCTGCGAAGGTACCTGTGAGGGGACCATCGAAGGCGGCTGCGAAGGCACCTGCGATGGTACCTGCG
This sequence comes from Polyangia bacterium, assembly GCA_030433055.1. Classification (GTDB taxonomy): domain Bacteria; phylum Myxococcota_A; class Polyangia; order Polyangiales; family Polyangiaceae; genus JAHBVY01. The sequence continues at coordinate 748 of JAUILJ010000469.1, read as the reverse complement.
AGGGCACCTGTAGTGCCGAGGTGGACGACGGTATGGGCGGAACGAAGTGCCAAGGCACTTGCTCCGGCACCTGCACGGGTAGCTGCACTCAGCCTGCTGCGAGCGCGAAGTGCACCGGCAGCTGCACCGGAAACTGCACCCTCGCCGCCGACGCGAACATCAACTGCGGCGCGGAAGCCACCTGCAAGGGCGGCTGCTCCGTCGAGTACACAGCGCCTCAATGCGAAGCCAAACTCACCCCGCCCGACTGCAAGGTCGACGGTGACTGCCAGGCAGGCTGTGAGGGTCGCGCCGAGCTCAAGGCAGAGTGCACGCCACCCGCGGTCAAGTACCAGTTCGAAGGCAACGTCGATGCGTCCTTCGTCAGCGTTCTCGAGGCCGAGATTGGCATCCTGGTTCAGATCAAGGGTCGTGCCGAGGCGATCGGGGTCGCCGTCAAGGGAATCGTAGACGCGACCGGGAACCTGGCCGCCAACATCACGGGTGGTTGTCTCGTGAAGTTCGGTGCAGACCTGAAGGCGTCCATCGAGGCCTCCGTGCAGGCGCAAGCCAGCGTGAACGTCTCCGTATCCGCCTCTGCCAGCGCGAGCGGAAAGGCTACCTCGAGCGGCGGCTGATCAGCAGCCACTCGGTGCCAACGTGAAACGGCGCGCTCCTCGGAGCGCGCCGTTCGCGTTTTGTCCCTCTTTCCGGGCAAGTACGAACACTCCGGGTCCATTGTTTCGAAACACTGGGGGCTCAAGTTTCT
>JAUILJ010000468.1 GCA_030433055.1 Polyangia bacterium | reverse complement strand
CCTGGTGCACCAACTTCGTGAACGGTTCCGGGTGCTTGACCACGCCGCAGTCGAACAGGACCTTGTGCCAGAAGCGAGCGTACAACAGGTGCAGTACACCGTGCTCAGCGCCACCGATGTACAGGTCGACGGGCATCCAGTCGTCGTATGCCTGCTGGCTGAAGATCTCCTCCGTGTTGTGAGGATCCAGGTAGCGCAGGTAGTACCAGCACGAACCCGCCCACTGAGGCATGGTGTTCGTCTCGCGGGCGAACCACTGGCCGTCCTTCTGGAAGAAGCGCCAGTCCAGCGCCTTGACCAGCGGGCCCTGGGGGTCGCCAGGATGGTAGTCGTCCAGATCGGGCAGGCGTAAGGGCAGCTCGCTCTCCTCCACCGCGATGGGCGTGGAGTAGTCGATCTCGAAATCAGCTCCCTGGCGTGGATCCCCTGACGTTTTCACGGGGAAATACACGGGGATTGGCTCACCCCAGTAGCGCTGGCGGCTGAACACCCAGTCTCGCAGCTTGAAGTTCACCTTCGCGGTGCCGAGGCCCTGCTCCTCGAGCCAGGCAACGATGTTCTTCTTCATCTCCTCCGTCGGCTGGCCATCGAACTGGCCAGAGTTGACGGCAGTGCCATAGTCCGGCGTCGCGGCGCTCAGCTCCGCGGGGTCATCGTCGTGCTCCACGACCTTGACGATGGGCAGGTCGAACGCCTTGGCGAACTCGAAGTCGCGCTGGTCGTGGGCGGGCACCGCCATGATCGCGCCGGTGCCGTAGGAGGCGAGCACGTAGTCGGCGGTGTAGATCGGGATGCGCTTTCCGTTTACCGGATTGACGGCATAAGCGCCTGTAAATACACCAGCTTTATCCTTGCCCAGAGCGGTCCGCTCCAGGTCGCTCTTGCGCGCCGCGGCCTCCGCGTAGGCCTTCACCTGGTCGTGTTGCTCGGAGCTGACGATCTGAAGGGTCAGTCGGTGATCGGGCGCGATCACCATGTAGGTCGCACCGAACAGCGTATCCGGCCGCGTGGTGTAGACCCGCAGCTTTTCCCCGTGGTTTTCCACCTCGAAGTCGACCTCGGCGCCCTCGCTGCGCCCGATCCAGTCGATCTGTTTCTGCCGCGTCTCTGGCCAGTCCAGCTCGGCGAACTCGGACCCCAGGCGGTCCGCGTACGCGGTGATCTTCAGCTGCCACTGGCGCAGCGGCTGACGCACGACCGGGTGATTGCCCCGCTCGCTGCGACCGTCGATCACCTCTTCGTTCGCCAGCACCGTGCCCAGCGCGGGGCACCAGTTGACTGGAATTTCCCCCTGAAAAGCCAGGCCACGATGGAACAACTTGAGGAAGATCCACTGGGTCCAGCGCACGTAGTCTGCGTCGGTCGTGTTGATCTCCCGCGACCAGTCGTAGGCGAACCCCAGGCTCTTCAGCTGGCGGCGGAAGTGATCGATGTTCTTCCGGGTCGTGACCGCCGGGTGAGTCCCGGTGTTGATGGCATGCTGCTCCGCGGGCAGACCGAACGCGTCCCAGCCCATGGGATGCAGCACGTCGTAGCCCTGCATGCGCTTACGTCGCGCGAAGATGTCCGTCGCCGTGTAGCCCTCAGGGTGCCCCACGTGGAGCCCGTGACCCGACGGGTACGGAAACATGTCGAGCACGTAGGCCTTCGGGCGCCCCGCGTGTCGTTCGGAGCGGAACGTCTGGTTCTCTTCCCAGTACTTCTGCCAGCGTGCCTCGATGGTTTTATGGTCGTAAGCCATGGCCCGTCGGTCTACTTCCGAGCACGCGCTGGGGCAATCTCTGGATGGATGTGATCGACGGCCCCGACGAAGAAAATCGTCCTATCTGCCAAGCCGTGACAGGTCAGCCGCCGTCAGGATCGGCCGCCGACGCATGATGCTCGGCGGCCTGGCTCAGCTGTTGGAGCGTATCAATCGCTAGCCAAGTTCGCGGGTAGACCCGAGAGCACGCGAGGCTGCGTTCATCTATCAGCTGCTGCCATACCTCGTAGAAGCTCTCGGTCTTCCGAGTTTTGCGGTTCACTGCGGCGGGGTTGAGCACCTGCATCCCAGAACAGTAAATGTCCGACGGCTCGTCGCGACCCAGCCGAGTGACATAATTTTCCTCGTGAAAAATGTAGTCCCCTTCCAGGCCCGGTACGGGATTCACGGGGACCACCATGCACGGTGGCTCGTTGAGCTGAGCGTAGTCCGCCTCGAGCAGGTCGAAGTCGACCTCTACGACGTTATCGCAGGTAAGCACCAAGATCGGCTCATCCACATGGGCGAGCAAGCTGTTGTAGATCCACCACGAGTTTCCCTTCCCCTCGGTGTTGATGACCGAACTGACGTTGTGCTCGATGACATGGCTCGCCAGGAGCGCGCCCTTGTACCCAACCGTGATGTGAACCTCAGACAAGTGCCGCTGTAAGCGTTCAATCCCCTTCGCGATCAGCGTGCTTCCAGCGAATGGCGCCATCGGTTTCGGGATCACGTCCGTCAGCGGCATCATGCGCAGGCCGCGTCCAGCCGCCATGACCAGCGCCCGGCGGATTCGTGTCACCTGTCGGCTTCCTCGGGCTCCGCGGCCAACAGTGCCTCGATCTCCTTGGTCGACAGGCGATCCACGTCCGCGCTGGAGACTGTTCCGTCGAGCGGCGTCTCACTCCGCTTCGAGAAATCAATCAAGTAGTGAGGTAAGCCATCGAGCGATACCAGCGAGGTAAAATCAGGCTCCGACGGCCCGATCAAGTACTCGTCGTCTTTGTCTCCTGGCCGGGGAGCTATGGGCTTCCACGTCCCGCCTCGAACGCTGGTCCAAACGTCCAAGATGTCGGAGATCTGCGCGGATTTCATGTGCCGCGACAGGATCTTCCCGTGGATCTCGGCGATGTGCTTCCAGGCGCGCAGCACGAGTTCACTCGCCTCTTCCACCGTAAAGAAGAAACGACGCATGTTCGGACCGGTAGACTCTATCTGCCCGTGGGTCGCCACCATGCGTTTCCATATGGGAAACACAGACCCGGTCGACCAGGCGATGTTTCCAAATCGTACGCTGACAATGCGGAGATCGCCGCGCCCATCCATCAGCCCACACATGCGTTCCATCATGGCTTTCGACACGCCGTAGATGTTGCCGTGTGGTGGAGCCGCCTTGTCGGTGGATACCGCAATCAGATCCTGAATCCCCAGGTCCACGCAGGCTCGAATCACATTCTGCGAGCCGAGCACATTGACGTCGACGCACTCCATCGGGTTGCGCTCAGAGATATCGACGAACTTGGACGCGGCCGCATGGATCACCACCTGCGGACGGTGCTGGTGCAATACGTCGCGAACGGACTCGAGATTGCTAACATCGAGGGGGGCCACTTCGCATCCCGTCCGAGCCAACGCCTCCTGGTTTCGAGCGTGGTTGCGCGCACCCAGCACGACGCGATGGGTGTCGCGAAGCTTCAGCGCCAGCGTCTTCCCCAGGAATCCGGATCCCCCGGTAATCAGTACGGTTTCTTTCACTAGGCCCACTCTCCGCGACGAGGTATGAACGAGGCGCCCAACGCTGTCAACGGCGTCATCTTGGTCTGGGATGCGCGAGGACATCGGGGCGTTCGAATCATGCGGGTCCTCTTCCTCAGCCGACTTTTCTCTCCCTTCCAAATCGAGGTCGCCAACGCAGTACGCGATCTCGGGATCGACTACCGGATCGCGTTCACCATGCCCAACCGAGCTGCGCGGATGCAGCCCCACTGGGCGGCCTTCGACCACGACGCCGAGCTGTATCCTGTGGCACCGGAGGGGACGCGCGACGCGGACTGGCTCTGCGCTCAGATCGACCAACTGTCGCCGGACGTGCTGTTGGTGGGCCAGCCACTCTTCGGCCTGCACGAGGCCGTCCTGAGGACGTGGCGTCCCAATCGCTACATCCTCGGTTACTGGATGGAGCCCCCAGATTTTCGCCATCCCACATGGCGGCGCGTGGCGGGAAGACAACTAACCAAGTCGCGGATCCAATACGCAGACTTCGTCCTGTCGATCGGCGAGCGAGCGGAGCGAGCGTATCTACCGTGCGCGCCACGGGCGCAGCACTTCTTGATTCCGTACGGCGCCGATCTGAGTCGGTGTCTGGCAGTGGATCTCGACGCCAAGCCTTGCGAAACCACGTTCCTGTACTCAGGCCAACTGCGCCCGCATCACGACATCGGGTTGCTCGCCAACGCCATCGCGGAAGTGGAACGGCAGCGCCCCGGGAGGTTTCGTGTGATCATCTCAGGCGACGGCCCCGAGCGCTACCATCTCGACAACCTGCTGGCGGCAAATCCGGGGCTGGTGGGTCGCGTCACCTACGACTCAGAGTTCGCTTCGTGGTCGGATCGCCTGCGGCCGTTCGAGGCGGCGCACGTCATGCTCTACCCGTGCGTGTATACCGGCTGGGGTCTGGTAGTTCCTGAAGCGATGGCAGCTGGGCTGTGCGTGATCAGCACACGAAATGCCGAGGCGGCGCTCTACTACATTCGCCACAGGGCAAACGGCATCATCGCCACGTTGGACCTGGACAGCTTCGTGCGAGAAATGCTCCGTTGCATCGACGATCCGCGGATGGTGCGTCAACTGGGGGAGGCCGCACGTCAGACCGGCCTGGAAGGTCACGCACCCTCCATTGCCTCGAGGCTACAGCCGGTGCTGGAGGCGGACTATCCAAAGCACACGCCGCGGCAACAGCGACAAGTCCAACTCGACGTGGCGCTGTCGAAGCTACGTCCCGCGATCGGTCGCTAGGCTCGGGGGAGAGGAGCACCGCGGCTCACCGCGGTGCGCTCGCGGCGGCGCTAGGTCGGTCATGCCGCTCAACGCGCGGCGCGGCGCCGCGCTGGCTTTGGCTTCGCGCTGTCAGCGACCTCGAGGCTGCGCTCCAGCTTCTTGGCAAGGCGCGCGCGGCGCCTGGCGGTCTGCGCTTCACCCTCATCGACGCCCGAGTCGATGACCGCCAGCGCCCGCGCCGGATCTTTGACGAAGTGCTCGTAGAGCTTCGCGAGCTCCAGGCGCACCGCGGGATCGTCCACTTCCTGAGTGAGCGCTTCGAAGTCCTCCAGGGCGCGGGCGCGATCGCCGCGCGCCTTGTGGAGCCGAGCGCGCAGCTCCAGCGCATCGCTCCCGGCGCCGCGCTGGAGAGCGCGCTCGGTGACCTGCGCCGCGCGCTCCAGTTCCCGACCTCGCTGTAGGGTGCGGGCAACGCCAAGCAGATCCATGGGATGCAGCACGTCGAAGGGCTCCCCGTAGAGGCCCACCAGCGCCGCCATGCTCGCGACGTCCCACAGGTTGTGGTCGACGACCGCGCGCAGCGCTTCTTCGTCTCCCGTGCGCAAGAAGTGGGCGTAGCGCGGCGCGACGTCGGCGCCGTCGATGTCACCATCGCGCTCGAAGCCCAACACTTCGCTCTCCACTGACTTGAGCCGGCAGGCGCCAATACGCTTACGGTGCAGCCGCCGAGCGACATGCAGCAGATCCAGGTGCGGGCGCTGAGGCGGTGGCTTCATGCGTTGCATCACGAAGCGATCACACAGCAGGGGCCAATCGAAGGTCTTGCCGTTGAAGGAGACGAGCAACGAACAGGCTTCGACGCGCTCGCGGAACACCGCGAGCGCCGCTGCTTCGTCCAGCGGACTCCGCAGGAGCAGCTGTTCGAGCACCAGGGCGCCAGCCTGCTCGGCCGAGCCGTCGAGCAGCTCGAAGTAACCCAATCCGATCAGGAAGGCGCAGGTCCCGGTGCCTACCCCGAGGCCGGTCGTCTCCGTGTCGAAGAACAGCGCCCGGGTTGGGTCCAGCTGGCTCAACTCTGGGTCGAGGGCCAACAGGCCCAGGAGCTCGCTGGAGGCCGCGCTTGCTGAATCCACGGGGATCCGCCCGACGTGATACGACGCGGGCAACCGCTCCCGCCGTTGACACAGGGGCCCCTCGGCGTGCTGGACGATCTGGAACGGCAGCAGGGTCAGCTCGGGCACGCCGCGCTTGACCGCCTTGGGCACGCGCTTGCCCAAGATGGCTTGCATGCGCAGCCGCAGCTCGGCGAGCTCGGGGCTCCCGGCGGCCTCGGGGCTCCCCTCGTCAGGAACCTTGGCTTCGCTCTCGGCGCCCTGCCCTGGTAGCGGCTCCATCAACACCTCGCGCGAAGGCATCGAGCGCCCGGCGGGCATCGGCGCCAGCTCGCCAGCCACTTGCTGGGCCGACAGGCGCTGGAGCTTGCCCTTCAGGTTCACTGAACAAGTGTACCTCTACCTGCCCACGCTCTGCAAAGCAGCAAACGGCGTGTCTCAGGAATCAAGACCAAGACTGGCGATGCGCTTGCAGTTCTGCCCTTGACCGAGGGGTTGCGCCGGGACTGCAATGTCTCGATGGCCCGCACCGCGCCCGTTCCGAACATCCCTGCTCCTCCAGGCATGAACCCTGGTGCATTCGTCGCGGGTGGAGGTGGCAACGGAGGCGGCGCTGGCGGCAAGGGAGGCAAGAGCGGCAACGGCAAGGAAGGGGCGGGTACCGACAAGGGGGACAAGGACGCCAACGGGGATGGCAACAACGGAGACGCCTGCGGTGCG
>JAUILJ010000467.1 GCA_030433055.1 Polyangia bacterium | reverse complement strand
TTGATTGCGTCCCATCGGAACAGCTTGGCGGGCTCCGCCTCCGCAAGCGCCTTCTGCCAGTCCCTCGACTTCGACGCGCGCAGCGCCGCCAGGTACTTCACCATCCCGTCAAGGCCAAGCACTGCCAGTGCGTCAGCGATGGCAGCGTGGCGTGCTGGCGTGAGCTGCCGTTTCGTTCCCTTCGACAACTCGGCCCAAACCAGCGCGGGCTGAGCTGCTTTGCTGCTCGGCACTGCGTCCAGATCTTCCCTGGGTAGTTCTATGGGTAGTTCTATGGGTAGTTTGGGTGTCATGGTGACACCACCCCGGTGTCGTGGTGACACCACCCCTGGTGTCATGGTGACACCACCCCGGTGTCGTGGTGACACCACCCGAGAGCGCTTTGGTGGTGTCGTGGTGACACTAGGGTGGTGTCGTGGTGACACCACCAAAGCCAAGTCGTAGACGCTCACGTCGTTGCGATTCCCAACCTTTTTGCGCTCGCAGGTGAACCATCGGCCCTCGAGGTCGCTTACCGCGCGGATGACTGTCGACCTGCCCACGTCGCAGTCCCTCGCCATCGTGTTCAGCGAGGGCCACGCCTTGCCCTGCGCGTTTGCACGCGAGATCAGCATCACGAGCAAGAGCCGATCTCGAGAGCTGAGCTCGGTTGCATCCCGCACCGCACGCAGGGCTTCGAGCGGGTTAAACCCCATCGGCACCCCCGCACGAGCAGCCAGCATAGAGTTCTGGTTCGAGCTCAGCTCGGTGCATCCGACGCAACTCCCGTTCGCGCTCGTCCTCCGCCTCGGCTTTGGACAACAACTCCTCGGCTGCGCGCAGATCGGGGGAGACATCACGCAGGATGCGCATGGCCCGGCGGCGAAGCTCGCTCGGGGTCCTCATAGCTTCGTCAGTCCGAGGCTGCGGCGAACAGCCTCTACGTCGATACCCGTCGAGTCGTCATTGGCGGGCTCGACCCGATGCCGGCGGAGCGCTGCTAGGTAGTCGTCGATCTCGACCACGACCAGCGAACCAATGCGGCTGTGGGGGATCCGCAGCGTCTTCACTAGCTCCAGATGTTTCCGTGGGGGAATGCCAAGGGTTGCCTCGCTGTTCGCCTGGCTCACGGCCAGGGCAGCTGGGGACACGCTGTGGCGCTTGCCTCGGAGCTTCTTGGGTGCTATGTCACTCATGTTCTTGTCCTTGTTGTGCCGGCGCTCTGTGGTGGGGTAGCCGGCACGACTGTCTTTAGGCGCTGATCTCCAGCTGATTCGGCTCAGGGGGCGGAGGCGCGCCGACTTCACGCGCCGCGTGGCGCAGGGCGTAGAGTGTTGCCGCACGGGTGCGACGACCATCCACGTGCAGGCCGTAGGCGCGCCGGATCGTGCCCGGGTCGATGCCGGTCACTCCGGCGAGCTGGTGGACTTGCGTAGGGGTGGGCGTCGCTGCGTCAGACATGCCCCAGAGGATACGGGCTTATATCCGCACGGCAATTTGCATAAAATGCCGAGACGCTTTATGCATTTCGGAGCAAAGCGGCGAGCCGGTCTTTTAGGGCCTTTCCGCCCCCGAGCAGATCGCTTGCTATACGTGCCGCTCCACGGTTTCCGCTTCCCCGGGCTCCGCCGCCCGGCTTGGCGGATGCTAGTTCCGACGCCAAGTTTGCCGTGGTGTCCACGCCGAGCTCGCGAAGGTAGACGGCCAACTCCTCGAGTTCAGCATCATCAAACCGCTCAACGATCGCGGTTTCGATCGCGAGCACAATCGCGAGAAGTCGGCTGTCTTCTTCGTCCTGGTCGTAGGATCCAAGCATCCTGGAAACGACAGCCCAGCGGCGCTGCGCAGCGTCGACCTCGGCGCGAACGCGAACGCTTCCCAGGGCGCCCTCGTCTCGAGCCAGTATCGGCAGGAAGAGTGCGGGCAGGTGATCCATCAGCGTGAGCAGGTCTTGGAGCTGTTCAACGCTCACGTGCTCCAGCTGGTAGCGCGCGCGGAAGTCGAGGAGCACCTCGCGCACGGCGCGGTCCCAGGCCTGCTCTCGTTGCTTCAGGTGGCGCCGGGCTGTCGCTCGGGTATTCGCTACCGGCTGAGTACCCTCAAGCGCTGGCTCGCTCTCCATCCTCGCCAGGGCGGCTTGCTTCGTGGCGAGGAATTCCTCGAAGACTTCGCCCACCGCCTTCCCGCGGGTCGCCTTGGAGCACCTGGCGTCGACCTCGCCGGGGGCACACTGGACGTAGGCAGGGCGAGAGCGACGTGGACGAGCCATGCGCACCACTTTAGCCAGTGCGGGACGAGGCGTCACTTGCCGCCCCGCTTCCTGCGTTCGGTGGCTAGGTCGACCACTCCGCTTGGGTCGCCTTCGAGTAGCGCGCCGAGAGCTTGGTGGGCTACCCTGGCGGCTACCGCGTCACCCGAAGCAAGGGCAGTGGAGAGCGCTTCGAGTAGCTGAGACCGGGCTGAAACTTGGCCGCCACTTTGGCCGATTGGGTGCCCCTGGTCGTTTGGCGGCGGAGACGCAACAGCTACTTTGCTGCGTTTCCCGTGATCCGATGTGGAATCCCCCTCCATCGGCGCGCGCGAGCGAAGCGAGTCGCGTCCCGATAAGGAGGGGGCGGACCGCCGCTCGCAGCGAAGCGCGGGCGCGGACCGGGGGGAGGCAGCCCTTCCCCCACTGGAGCGATTGCTCTACATCTAGGAGATCGCAGCCCGACTGGCCCAGGCCAGCGGCAAGCAGCCGCACTGACGGCGAGAGGAGACTCCCGGATGACCGACACGAAGCAGACCGAGCGCATTGGGCTCGTCGCGTTCTGGAAGAACTACGACCGCAAGCTGAACCTGCGGGCCGCGCAGCTGGCCGATGAGCTGGGCTATGACTCGTTCTGGCTACCCGAGGCGTGGGGCTACGAGATCTTCAGTCTCCTCACGGAAATGGCGGTACACACCAAGAACATCAAGCTCGGGACCGGCATCGTGAACGCGTACTCCCGCACGCCCGGCTTGCTGGCCATGCACGCGGCCACGATCGACGAGATCAGCGAGGGCCGCTTCATCATGGGCCTCGGCACCAGCGGCAAGCGGGTGATCGAAGGCTTCCACGGCCGCCCCTTCGACAAGCCGCTCACTCAGGTGCGAGACGTGATCCGCGTGGTGCGCGCGCTGCTCGCAGGAGAAAAGCTGTCCAACGCTGGCGCCAAGCTCAACGACTACCGGCCCTTCGAGCTGGCGATGACTCCCGCACGCAAGCACATCCCGATCTACGTCGCGGCGCTCAAGCAGAAGTCCATCGAGAGCATCGGCGAGCTGGCGGACGGCTGGATCCCCACGTTCTGGCCCTACCAGGAGTTCAAGACCGGCATGGACTGGATCGAGAACGGCGCCAAGAAGGCAGGTCGCGATCCCAAGGAGATCACTGTCGCGCCCTTCACCACGGTGATCCCCACCGGCGGTGAGATGGCCAAGGCCCAGGCCAAGCAGATCATCAGCTTCTACATCGGCGGCATGGGTGACTACTACAAGGAGCTCCTGAGCGGCTTCGGCTTCAAAGACGAGTGCGAGAAGGTCGACGCGCTCTACAAGGACAAGGCCACCCGTAGCCAGGCTGCGGATGCCGTCACCGACAACATGATCGACGCGCTAGCGGTGACTGGCGATCCGAAGGAGTGCGTCGCTGAGCTGCGGCGCCGCCGCGAGTTCGGCATCGGGTTACCGATCTTGAACCTGCCCAACGGCATGCCCTTCGAGATGGTGGAGATGTTCATCCGCGCCATGGCTCCCAATCAATGACGATCGCCAGTCGATAGCGCCCCAACTCAGCCGCGTCGCCCAGCAGTAGAGCCATGCACCTCGCCCCCAAACAGCACCGCTCGCTTTTCGCCCAGCTGATTCATCGCTCGAGCCACCGCCTCAAGCACCGCGTGGCAACGGGCGACGGCTGGCATATCGCGCTCTACGAGTATTCCCCTCGGAAAGACGCCCCTCAGGCTGAGCTACCTCCGGTCGTACTGTGTCACGGCGCGTTCAGCCGCTTTCACATCTACGACTGGGGCGGGGGTGAGGGATTGGCGCCGTACCTGGCTGATCTCGGGCGCCGGGTGTTCGCCGTGGAGCTACGAGGCCGAGGAGACTCCCTGGCTCGCTCGCCACGAGGCCGCGCGAAGCAATACAGGCAAGGCTGGACCATCGACGACCTGCTCACCCACGACGTGCCCGCTACGCTCGAGTTCGTCACTCGGCACACCGGCGCGGCGCAGGTCGACTGGGTGGGGCACTCGATGGGCGGCATGCTGATGCTCGCCCACCTGAGCCAGGAGGACGACCCCAGGGTACGCCGGGTGGTCACCGTCGGCTCTGCCGACTTTCGATTCCTTGGGGAAAATGACAAGGCGGGCAGTCACGACCCCCGCAGAGGTGAGCGCAGGCGCGTCGATCTGGCCCAGCTGATGAGTCCAGTCACGCGCCGGCTGGCGATGATCCCGGCGCGCCCGTTCATGCGCACGCTGGCCATCGCCGCGCCGCTGATCCCAGCGAAATACAAGGCTACCGCCTATCACGCGCCAAACGTGGAGCGCGGCGTTGAGCGGCGCTACCTGTGGCACGGCTTCACCAACGTCTCCTCACGGAAGTTCCGCGAGTTCATTCGCCTGCCAGAGCCCGATGGGCTCGCCCGCTATCAACACCCCACGCTGTTCATCGCGGGGGAGCGAGACCTGCTCGTGCCCCCTCGCCTCGTCAAGCGTACCTTCGAGGGCGTCGGCTCCAGCGACAAGCGCTACCGCCTGTTCGCCAGGTCCGAGGGCCACCGGGCAGACTACGGGCACGGCGACTTGCTGATCGGCCAGTACGCTCCACAGGAGGTCTTCCCACCGATCGCAGAGTTCCTGTCGGAACCCGAGGCCCAGGTGAGCTCTCGCCGGGGCTCGAGCCCGGCGCGCGCGCCTGCCCACGAGGTTCGCTCCTTTCCCTTGCCCCACGGCATCACGCTGGTTGGCGATGCCTACGGTGACCGCAGCGCCTATGAGCGCGGGGAGGCGTCGGGGGTGCTGTTGCTGCACGGCGGGGGCCAGACTCGCCACGCCTGGGGAGGTAGCGCGAAAGCCCTGGCCAAGGCCGGTTTCTATGCGGTCGCCCTCGACCTGCGCGGCCATGGGGACAGCTCCTTCGCGCCGAACGGAGAGTACCACACCGACCACTTCGTCCAGGATCTGCGCGCGCTGCTCGAGTTGTTGCCGCACAAGCCTGCCCTGGTTGGCGCGTCCCTCGGTGGCATCACGTCCCTCGCGACCCAGGACGCCGCAGCGGCGAAGGGCGAAGAAGCGTGCACGGCGATCGTGCTCGTCGACATCACGCCCAAGATGGAGGTCGACGGGATCCGCCGCATCTTGCAGTTCATGGACGCCCGCCCCGATGGCTTCGCCGACCTGGGAGAGGCGGCAGACTTCATCGCCGAGTTCCTGCCGCACAGAAAGCGCCCCCGCAACCTCAATGGCCTCAAGAAGAACCTGCGTCAGCACCCCGACGGCCGCTGGCGCTGGCACTGGGATCCCGCGTTGATGAAGACCTGGGACCCGAACACCTTCGATCCCACGGAGGGCCCGAAGATCCACGCGGAAAGGCTCGCGCAGGCCCGGCGGCTCGAGGTCCCCACCCTGCTGGTCCGCGGCAAGCAGAGCGACGTCGTCAGCGAAGCCGGCGCACGCGAGTTCCTCGAGGCGTGTCCTCACGCAGAGTTCGTCGACCTGACGGGAGCAACGCACATGGTGGCCGGAGACGTGAACGACCACTTCAGCGAAGCCATCACTGACTTCTTGCAGCGAGTCACCCGGTAGCGTCGCGTTCGCGAAGACTCAGGCGTTGCCACTGGTGCGCAGGCCTTGCTGGCGTCGCGCAGCGAACGCGACAATTGCGCGTTCTGCAGCTGATACAGCTTCCGACGACCGATGTGACCTACTGTCGGCCAGAGCCAAACTGCAGTAAGAATTGAAACCTGCATGGGGTGGCGAGCGAGGCGAGTGGGCTGGCTAGGCGTAGCCGCTGCAGCGGGATGGCTGTGGCCGGCGCTCGCGCGCGCCGAGCCTGCGGATCGCGGCTATCACCCCGACCGCTTTTCGCTCGTGGCAAGGAGCGAGACCCACGTGGGCTTGTTCCAGCGGGCGCTCCTTCCGGGGCCCCACGGCACACTGATCTCCACGGAAACGGTGATCCCGCTCGAGCAGTACGTGCTGCTGGATGCCCGGGGCCTCGACACGGGCTGGGATGAAGACAGCGTCGACGTGGAGTTCTCGGGCTACGGGCAGGTGGCCCTCGGCGGGCAGGAGGACGAGCAGCGCCTGGACGGGGACATCCAGACGTTCTTCGTACGCTACCGCAAGGGGCCAGCGCAGGTGCAGCTCGGGCGACAGCTCGCGGCGAGCCCGGCGGCGCGCTACATCCGCTTCGATGGCGCCGCGGTCGGCGCCGACCTGGGCTCGGGCCTCGACCTGAACGCCTACGGCGGCCTGACGGTGCTGCCGCGCTGGAACCGTGCGCCGGGCTACGCGTCGCTCGGCGGCTTGCCCGAAGCGCGCGTGGAGGATCCCCGCGTGCTCGAGACGGT
>JAUILJ010000466.1 GCA_030433055.1 Polyangia bacterium | reverse complement strand
CGTAACCTCACGTTTCACAAGGAAGAAGGCGGCCTCGAGCTCATGCTCGACGTCTACACCCCCGAGGCCGGCGCCGATCCGCATGTCCGGCGCCCGATCGTGATCTGGGGCTTGTCGAGAGCGCACAGGGTGCCCGCGACCTCAGGGGCGTTGGTGGCAAACGTCACGAGCAACGCCTGAGTCCCGGGGGTAAACGCCTCGGTCACTGATCGACCCAGCGGCGGCCCAGGTGACAGCCTTTCCCTAGGGATCTGTACTTGGCTGGTGGTCAGCGCCGACGGATTGAAGAAGCGCAGATGCCTGGCTTCCACCCGCATGCTCGGATCTTCGCTTAAACAGCGGAAAATTTGCTTGATCTCGTCGACGCTGAGCCCTGCGGGGACGTCGAACATGATCTGCGAGCGCATCGGCTTCGAGCGCGGGCGGTAGCCAGGCTCAGGCACCCGACACGTCCACATTTCCCACAACGTCAGACCCAGCGCATAGACATCGTCTTCGCTGCTCGCGCCACCGGAACGCAGCCGCTCTGGGGCCATGTAATTCGGCGTTCCGCCGTCCGGAGGCGCTCCGGGCCGACGAGCGCTCAGACGCGCGCGCTCTTGAGCGAAGCCGAAGTCCAGGATCACGGCCTTGTCGGCGGTAACCATCACGTTGCCCGGCTTCAGATCGCCGTGCACCAAGCCTTGAGCATGAATCGCTGCCAGGCCGGCCGTGGTCTCGCTCGCGATCTTGCGGAACTCGTCGGAGGTATACCCCCCCTGCGCCTTGCGCCGCCGGATGTGCGTGTGGAGCGTCTGGCCCGGGATGTGCTCCATCACCAGGATCGGGCCCCAGGCGCTGGGCGCGAGATCGTGGACGCGACACACGTTGGGGTGACTGACGCTGCGCGCGAGCAGCAGCTCCTGGCGCAGTGCCTCGTCGTCGCCGGGCATGCGACTCTCTTCACGCACGATCTTGAGCGCTACGGTCTGTTGGGTGCTGCGATCGTAGGCGAGGAACACCTCGCCCATGCCACCCTTGCCGAGGCTCTGTCGGATCTCGTAGCGGTCGTTGACGATCGTGCCATGACCGAGGGGGGGAAGGTTGCGTGCGCCAGCCATGCCGGAAAGAGCTTACCTGTAGTGCGGTCTTGCTGTCGTGCCGTCGAACCAGACCCGGGCCAATGGCTTGGTTTGGAGCCACCCCTCGGGTTCGATGGCGATAAGTACGTGTCACCTCGCACCTTTAGCGGCGCGTAGTAGAGGTTCGTAGCCTCGTCGATCTGTGACTGTTCTGCAATCGAAAGGGGGATCGGGGGGTGAGGAGCAGTGCAAGGGCGCTCCTCCCCGCCTTTCTGGCGTTTGGAAGGCTCGAAGCCGACCTGGTGGGGCCGCTCTGGGAACGCTGTTTTTCGACACCCTGCTGCTTGGGACGCGACGGGCGGGCGAAGCGTGCTATTGCGGCCCCGCGCCATCGAGACGGTGGCGTTCCTCATAGGCAAGGGAAGCTGGTGTGAAGCCAGCACGGCCCCCGCCACTGTATCCGGTACGAAGGTGATCGGTGTCCCTTGGACGCTGAACAGCCACTGGAACTCCCAAGCAAGTCTTGCGGGCGTTCTGGGAAGGCTCACCTGAGGCAAGAACCGGGAGTCAGGAGACCGAGCCTCGAGGACCGAAGGTGCCCCAACCAGGCACCGAACCATCCAATCGCTCTGCGGGGTGTCAGAGCCGGGTGTCGCTCGAGCTGGGTAGCCGTCACACCGGTCGTCTCTTCTCACCAAGCTTCGCCTCGTCTCGCCCCCAAGAGCCAACTGTCGCGGGCGGCGACGAGGTACGGCAACGTGAAGCATAGAGCAGCCATTTCATTACTTTTTCTGGCATTCATCAGCGCGTGTGGTGAGGACGAGCCACTCATCGAGGGCACGGCGGGAAGCGGCGGGCAAGCCAGCGCCGGTTCTGGAAGCGGCGGTGTCGCGGGAACCTCCGCCGCGGGTAGCGCGGGTGACGGCGGCTCATCGGGCCATGTCACAGGAGGCACCGGTGCGGGTGGGAGCGCCGGAACGAGCGCTGGAGCCGGTGGAGCTGGTGGAGCTGGCACGGGTGGCACGGCCGGCGCTGGCGGCAGCGTGGCCGAGCCGCGCCTGTTCGTCTCGATGACCGACTTCGCCACCGCCACCGAGCTGGTGGCGCTCAAGCTCGACGGCTCGAAGACCGCAGGCTTTCAGCTCGACGACCCAGACACGGTCGTTACGGTGTCCGCAGGACGCGCGTTCGCGCTCGAGCGGACCAAGAGCCGGGTGCATCCGCTGGACGACGACGGCAATCAGATGGGCACGATCGATCTTAGCTCTGCCGTTCCAGCAGCGTCCAGCCAGAACCCCCATGACGTCGTGATCGCCAGCGGCACCACCCCGCTGAAAGCCTACGTGCCGCTATACGACAGCGGTCACCTGGCGGTGCTCGACATGAGCACCGGTACCTTGGCCAAGACCATCGACCTGACTGGCTACGCCGACAGCGCTGACACCGACGGTGGCGTCGAGCCAGACTACGCATGGTTTGATTCCATACGGAATCGTCTATGGTTCACCTTGGCACGCATCGACCTCGGCACGATCACGGCTCCAGACTACCAGCTGGCCTGCACTGGAAAGAGCCTGTTGATGGCGATCGATGTCTCCAACGACAGCTTCGTGGATCTCAACGGGTCCGCGCCTGGTGAAGGGCTCGAGCTGCTCCACGTCGCGCCCACCTCGGTGCACTACTCCGAGAGCGACGACACGCTCTACGTGCTCAGCTCAGGGTGCTTCCAGAACGGCGCGAGCGGGCGCTCCGCGCTTGGTGTGAACGCGATCAAGTTGAGCGACTTGAGTCAAAAAGAAGCGCTTTCAGTCGCCGGAGACGTCTTCTATTCCACTCTGCTCTGGAACCCCGAGGTGACGCTGGTCCAGAGCTTCGCCGGCTTCACCGAAGAATGGCACCAGTGGAAGTCCAGTGAGACCGCCCTGGGTATGCTGGTCGACTTCGTCCCGGGTTCCGCAACGAGCGACGGCCAGGGCATGGTGTACGGAGTCGACACGGTGAGCGATGGCACGACAACGACGTTTCAGGTCGTAGGCGTGAACCCCACCAGCGGTGCGCGCAAGGTGATCACCGAGGATCCCTTCACCAGCGGGCTCGGCTACACCAGCGGCTCCACGTACCGCCCCTGAACCACAGCACCATGACGCGCTGGGGGACCTGAAGGTCCCCCAGCCCGCCCACGCGAGTTCAGTCGCCCGGAGCCTCGACGTCGCACCACAGCAGCAGCTCTGGGGGCTGACGTCGGGTCGCCTCCCCCAGGCCTGACAACAGCCCCAACCCGAGCAAGGCCAGCTCGGGCTCCAGACCCGGCGCCAAGCTCCGCGTCCACTGGAGGGAAGACAGCAGGTCGCTCCAACGCTGGCTCTGGCTGGCCTGCGCGCCGATCAAGGACAATGGGGAGGGCAAGCTGCTCGGCGCGATGGCCACGACCGGCGCCTTGTCGCCCCTCTTCCCGATACGTTGCCGCACGGATGCGATTGCTCGATCAAGACCGCCGAGGGTATCCACGAGCCCCCGCTCCTTGGCGGCGGTCGCGGCCCACACCCGGCCGCGCGCCAGAGGCTCGATCTCCTCGAAGCTTCGCCCCCGCGCCTCCGCGACGGAGCCAACGAAACGATTGTAGCCAGCGTCGATCAGGCTCTCGAACCGCGCACGCTCGGTCTCACTGAAAGGGCGAAACGGTGAGAGCATCCCTGCGTGAGCCCCCCGCGACTCTCGCTGGAGGCTCACCCCGAGGCGCGTCGCCAGGCGTTCGACGATGAGCCGGGCAGCGACGACGCCGATCGAGCCCGTGATCGTCGCGGGCTGTGCGATCAGCTCCTGGCCACCCAGCGCGATCATGTATCCCCCACTCGCCGCGATGTTCCCCATGTACGCGACGACCGGTTTTTCCTCCCCCAGCTTCCGGACGGCACGCAGTATGCGATCGGAAGCGAGCGCGCTCCCCCCGCGCGAGTCGATGTGGACGACCACGCCAAGCGCCTTCGGGTCATCAGCTACCTCCCCGAGGATCTCCCTGAACTCATCGTCGACGACGAACTCTCCCATCTGAGGCGCGCCGGGCGTCTTACCCACGATCGCGCCGCGCATCTCCACCACCGCGATGTAAGGGCGCCGCAGCAGTGGACGAAAAGCAACCTCTCGCCGCTTGGAGTAGCCTCCGAGCGAGGTGACCCGAGCCCTCGGGGGGTCGTCTGCGGTCGGGATCTCGAGCCCGTCGCTGGCAAGGATCTCCAGGAGCAGTTCATCATCGACCACCCCATCGATCAGCCCTGCTCGAGCGGCGTCGTCCGCATCATAGGGCGCCCCATCGACCCACTCCCGCGCACGCTCCGCGCTAACCCCGCGACCCGTGACGAGAGCTTCGATCAACCGCTCGTAGGCGTCATCCAGCAAGGCCCCGAGTTGTTCACGCTGAGGAGCGCTCATCTCGCTCCGGGTGACGAACTCCATCGCCGTCTTGTACTCACGGCGCGTGTATACATCCGGCTCGACACCCAGTCGGTCCAGCGCAGACTTGAAATACGGGGAGTCGACGGAAAATCCGAGCGGTAATACCCACGTCTCATGCCCCATGTAGATGCGGTCTGCGACCGAAGCGACGTACAGCTCACGGTTGCCCGCGCCGAGGGGGAGAAAGGCAACCACCGGCTTGCCGCGGGCTCGCCAGCCAGCGAGCACCTCTCGCAGGCTCGTCGCAACCGCGGCACCCAGCGCCGCGTGGCGGAAGCTCACGAGTACGCCCCGCACGCGTGCATCCCGAGCCGCAACCTCCAGCGCTTCGCGCACCGCGTGCACGGAAATCACCCGTGGCCCACGCTGCCAGAATCGCCGGCGAGCGGCGATCTCGGCGACTGCTCCGTCGAGCTTCAGGACGAGGAAGCCGCCCTTGGGAGACGCAAAGCGGGCCCGCAAGGCCCGAAGCGGCCACCACAGGAGCAGCCAGAGATTGACCAACAACGACCAAAGGAAGCGCACGAGGCGAAACCTTCGCCCACCGCCCTGCGCCGTCAATCGACAAACCGGGATACTCAGCCCTTGGGCCGCCTCCCGGGGTCCTTCCCTCGTGCTTTGTGCTCGGCGATCTGGGGAGCGATCGCCCTCGTCACAGTGAAAGGCGCGTAGGGCCGATGCTGATCAGTGAATCGCCGGGCTCGAGCTGGAAGTCCTGAGCGGGATTCAGCAAGGTCTCCCCCTTGCGCAAGAGACCCACTGGCAGATGTCCCTGCTTGAAGCAGCGATCCCGGAGCACGCTGAACTCGCCCTTCAGTTTCGAGGGCGTCAGATAGAGTTGCTGTCCGTGGGTGTTGCTCGTCAGCTCGTGGAGTAGCTCCTGCACTCCCGGGTTCAGCAGTTCGTGAGAAATGAAGTGAGCATCGAAACGCGACGTGCACACGATCGAGTCGCAGCCCGCCTTGCGCAGCAGTTCCTGGGTCGCAAAGTCGACGCACTCGACGACGGTGTGGACGCCAGCGGTGCGTGCCTCGACCGCCAGCGTGATCGCGACGCTCAGGTTGTCCGAGTGGGGGTCGCCGGGATTCTTCGCCAGAATGATCGCGTAGTGAGCCTGGTCAAGGCTGGCACGGCTCAAGGTCTCGTCGCGCGTCGGGTTGCCACGCACGAAATGGACGTGAAGCTCGACCAGCTCGACCGGCAACTCCTCCAACTCTTCATCGACCAACACCACCTCGCGGTGAGCGCCGAATATCGAGTCCGCGCGGAGCTCGGACATGAGCCGCTCGAACTTCGCCAAGCCTGGGAAGTTGAAGACGACTAGGTGGTCTGTCAGCTTGTGGGAACTCATCCCTCGCACCTCTTTGGTCTTCGCCTCGACCAGCGCACTCGCGGCCAAGGACAATACGTAACCGAGCAGTCCGATGCCGAAGAACATGAGGGGCACAGCGACGAAGAAGCGCCCCTCCCAGGTCGATGGATAGTAGTCGCCGTAGCCGACCGTCGTGACGGTGACGAACGAATACCAGAACGCATCACCCCAGCCCAAATCGGGCTTGCTCGGTAGCTCGAAGAACAGGAAACCTGCCGCGCCGTACAACAGGACAGCGATGATCAGCACACCGACCTTGAAGGGCGCGGGCGGTGTACGCAATAACCGCCGGGAAAAGAAGCGCAAGAACAGCGTCATTCCGACCGCTGGCTCCATTCCCGACTCAGGAGCTCCGCGCGCTGGGCCACGCTGGGCTCGGACCATAGGCCCGTGCGATCTGCCTTGGCCTTTGCTTGCTCTTGCAGGTACATGCTCATGGATCCGAACGGATACACCGTATAGACCAGAACCAGCCCGCGCTTGATCATGTCGAGGGCTACGTCCTGGTCGTCGACGAAGAGCTCGGCCAGGGTTCGGCCATGAGCATCCGTTGGCGGGTCATGCAGCAGGACACGGACCGGCTTGTCCTCGAGCAGCCGCTTCAGCTCTGCCACCGCCTGCCGCCCAAAACGCGACGTCTCACCTGGGTCGTTGTTGGGATCGAAGGCTTTCACCCCGATCAAGCGCACT
>JAUILJ010000465.1 GCA_030433055.1 Polyangia bacterium | reverse complement strand
CCTTCGTGTTCGACGCCCTCGGCGACGGTCTCGCGCTCGGCCGCGCCGACGGGGTGTACGGTCGCGCGCAGACGTTTTCACTCGAGCTCTCGTTTCCGAAGAGCGACACCCCCGGGGTCGACGCGCTCGACGGACACCAGGCGATCCTCCTCGGGAGCGCCACACGCGAGGGCGAACGCGTCTTGTTCGGCGCCGCGTTCGACTTTCCCGGCAATCAGCTCGAACGCACCATCAACGAAATCCCCGTCGGGGCGACCCCCGAGCGCTCGCGGGCCTACTTGCGGCGGTAGCCGCGCGGGCTGTTCCAGCGGCGACGGATGTGCACCTTCAGCACGTCCTTGAAGAGACCGATGTGCGCGCAGTGATCCATCTTGTCGTTGCCGTTGTAGCCACGGGCGTGGAAGAAGCCACGATCGTAGCGATCGATCAGCTCGAGGCCCATCGGATCACTCTTGCGATGCCGCGCGTGACGCGGCTTCCCACGCAGCTCGTTGATCAGGTAGTGCACCGTCTCCGTCGTGGATGCGTATCCCGGCGGAATAATTGACGAGTGCGACACGAACATGAACTTGCGGCGCCGCGCGGCTTGCTTGGCGAAGTCGACGAAGGGCTCGAGCTGCTTGCTCTTCATCGGCTCGGTGGTGGCCGAGTGCAGCCCGTCGAGCAGCACCACCACATCGACCTTCTTCGCGTACTCGGGGATGCGCAGGATCGACTCGACAGCGCCATAGCCCGCGCTCCAGGCTGAGAGCCCGAGCTTGCGGATGTACGCCTTCTTCTTCCCAGTCTTCTCCGCGACTGCTTTCTCTACGGAATCGAGCAGCGCCTTGAACGCCGCGGGTGAGCGGAAGGTCGCCTCGTAGGGACCGGAGCCGATGCCGAGGTCGATACCGACCAACACCGTGCCGTTCATCACCTTGACCCACTCCTTGCGCACCGGCTCATGGCCGTGGAAGTGAATCATCACGTCGAAGCCGCCGCCGCGAGTCACCCCACCGCGCTCGGGCATGATCATCTGCCCGATGCTGGGCGAGCGGTCCCAGTGGGTGTAGGTGCCCCAGCCGGGGTCCGGCGTGTTGCACGGGTTGACGCCGCGCTCCTTGACGCTCTTCTGGACCTGGGTCTCCGGCGCGGGCTTCGCGTTCACCCAGTCGGGCTCTGCCTTCTTGCTGCGCCGCGACGGCTTGTCGTCGTCGTCCTTGGCGCGCGAGGCCTTCGAGCCATCGGGCTTCCAGTCCTTCGGCGGGATCTCCAGGCGCTGACCGATCTGCAGCGGGTCGCCCTTCTTCAAATCATTGCGCGCCCGCAGCGCGGTCACCGTCACGCCATAGCGCCGGGCGATGGACCACAGCGAGTGGCCCTTCTCCACGACGTGGGTCTTGGGAGCCGCCAGGCTGCTGCCCGACAGCAGCAGAGCGACCAACATCAATCCAATCCAGGCACGAATACGCATGACTTTGCTTCGGAGCCGAAGGGCGCGGCGGACGCCTCACGAGCACGAGAAGGCGCCCCGCTTGGCTCTGCCAGATCCCTCACCGGCGGGCCAACCTTGGAGCGACGACTCGCGAGTTTCAACCCCGGGTTATACGGCCGGCTCCCCAAGCAATTCATGTTCCGCCTACGATTTCCCTGGAACTTCAGTCGCCTAAGCCAGGGATGGGGGTGAGACGCAGCGTTCGAGAATCAGCGCCAGCCTGCAGCAAACTGCACGCCAGCGCTTGACCCCACTGCCACCCACTCCGCAAAGTACGCGGCCGTGACCACCTCGATTGGACGCGTGTCAGCCCTCGGCTCGCTCGCGGCTCTAGCAGCCGCGTTCACTGCGTTCACCGCCTGCGGCGGGAGCGAGCCCAGCCCTGCCGCGCCTCCTGACAAGCCCACCACCCGGCCTGCTCAGACCAGCGCGCCAGCCCCTACGTCAGCCCCGGTGGCAGCGCCCCCCGAGGATCCCGCCCAGGGCGACTGCCCCACCGGCATGGTGGCGATCGAAGGCGGAACGCTGCGGATGGGCTCACCCAAAGGCCAGGGCCGCCCCGACGAGCAGCCGCAGACCGAAGTGAAGGTCGAGGCATTCTGCATCGACGCCACCGAGGTGAACCTCAAGACCTACAAGTCCTGCGTCGCCAACGACATCTGCGATGCCCCGCCGGAGACCATCCAGACCGAGGAGAAGCTGAGCGCCGCCGCAGTCGAGCAACGCAGCTCGCTCTGCACCGCGCGCTTCGCCAAGAACCTGGAAGAGAAGCAGGATCTGCCCGTCAACTGCGTGAGCCACGACGACGCCGAGCGCTTCTGCAAGTGGAAGGGGCAGCGCCTGCCCAGCGAAGCGGAGCTCGAGTGGCTAGCGACCGGCGGCGAAGACCGACTCAATTATCCGTGGGGCAACAAGGAGCCCGACGCCAACACGGCTTGCTGGAAGAAGTCCGATGGCCCCTGTCCAGTGAGGTCGCTGCCGCCTCAGGTGTGGGGCGTGTACGACGTGGTCGGCAACTTGAACGAGTGGACGAGCACCGGCTACGCCCCCTACGGCAAATCCTCGGCTGGCGAGGACTACAGCGTGCGGGGCGGGAGCTGGAAGAGCAAGCAACCAGACGAGCTCCGGGGCAAGCGCCGAGAGTCTCGCCCCCCGATCTTCCGCGAGGTCGATCTGGGCTTCCGCTGCGCCACCAAGAGCGCAGCACACTGAGCGAGCACACCGTCGCACCCCGGCCCACTGGCGAGCCGCCAGCGCACCCTGCCCAAACCTTTGCGGCACCCACTCATTGGTGCCCTACGGAGACGATATGACCCACGATCCTCGCGAAAAGAGCCGCACGCGGCTCGATGGCCCCTCACGGGCCCCTTCCCGCGCGATGCTTCACGCCATCGGCTTCAGCGACGCTGATCTGAAGAAGCCGCTGGTTGGGATCGCCACCTGCTGGACCGAGACCATGCCCTGCAACTACAACCATCGGCAGCTGGCAGAGCTCGTCAAGGAAGGCGTCCGGGAGGCGGGCGGCACCCCGATGGAGTTCAACACCATCAGCGTGAGCGACGGTGTGTCCATGGGTAGTCAGGCGATGAAGGCGTCGCTGATCAGCCGCGAAGTGATCGCCGACAGCATCGAGCTGATGGGCCACGGCTGCCGCTTCGACGCCATGGTAGCCATCGTGGGCTGCGACAAGACCATCCCAGGCTCCGCCATGGGGCTGCTGCGACTGAACCTGCCGAGCCTCGTGCTGTACGGCGGATCCATTGCCCCAGGGAAACATAACGGCATCGACGTCACGATCCAGAACGTGTTCGAGGCGGTGGGCCGCCACAGCGCCGGCAAGATGAGCGACAAGGAGCTCGACGAGATCACCCAGAAGGCGTGCCCGGGCGCGGGAGCCTGTGGCGGTCAGTACACGGCCAACACCATGGCGATGGCGATGGAGTTCTTGGGGCTCGCCGCGTTCGGTAGCGGCAGCCCGGCTACGTCGGCGGAGAAGGACGACGCCGCACGCGAGGCCGGGCGCCGGGTGATGCGCCTGCTCCACGAGGGCATCAAGCCGAAGGACATCGTCAATCGCACGGCCATCGAGAACGCCATCGCGTCGGTCGCGGCCACGGGCGGCTCCACCAACGCCGTCTTGCACTTCCTGGCGATCGCTCATGAGGCCGGCGTGGAGCTCGACATCGATGACTTCACGAAGATCTCCCAGCGCACACCGATCATCACCGATCTGATGCCAGGCGGGCAGTACACGGCAGTCGACCTGTTCAAGGCTGGTGGTACGCGCCTGGTGGCCAAGCGCCTGGTCGCCGGCAAGCTGATCGACGGCAGCGCCCAGACCGTGAGTGACCATACCCTGGCAGAGGAGGGCGAGAAGGCGCAGGAGACTCCAGGGCAGACGGTCATTGCTTCCGCGGAGAAACCATTCAAGGCCACCGGCGGCCTCGTGATCCTCAAGGGCAACCTGGCGCCCGAGGGCGCCGTGGTGAAGATGGCTGGGCACGAGCGCACGAAGCATCGGGGCCCGGCGCGGGTCTTCGAGTGCGAGGAAGATGCGTTCACCGCCGTGGAGAACCGCCAGGTGCAGGCAGGCGACGTACTGGTGATCCGCCACGAGGGCCCGAAGGGTGGGCCAGGCATGCGCGAGATGCTCGGCGTCACCGCGGCGCTGGTTGGCCAAGGACTGGGTGAAGACGTAGCGCTCATCACTGACGGGCGCTTCAGCGGCGCCACCCGGGGCCTGATGATTGGCCACGTCGCCCCCGAGGCGGTCGTCCGCGGCCCCATCGCTGCGCTGAAAGACGGCGATATCATCGTCATCGACACCGATCAGCATCAGCTTTCAGTGGAGTTGGAAGCGGCGGAAATAGAGAGTCGGCTCAAGGCCTATGCGCCGCCGCCCAAGCGTTTTACCCGCGGGGTATTCGCCAAGTACGCCGCTCTGGTGTCGTCGGCAGCGCGCGGCGCTGTCACGGAGATCGAGTAGTCGGCGCGTCCGTTCCCTCACACCCAAAGCCTCGCTATGCTCGCACCGCTGCCCACCTCCTGGGCGGCGGTTCGAGTTTTGTGAGTGAGGGGGACGAGTGACCGACAATCCATACGCACCGCCAGAGAACGACGAAGCACCCGCTGACCTGGAGGGCGCTGGCGGTGGAGGTTTCCACGCCGAGCAAGTGGGTGACGACCTCGCCATCGACAAGACGGCGACGTTCCCCAAGGTGTGTCTGAAGTGTGGCTCGAAGGACGTCACGTCCTTCCAAGATCATCTGTTTCAGTACAACCCGCCGTACGTCTTCATCCTGATCTTCTTGTGCTGGTTGCCTGGTTTGATCGCGATGATGATCCTACGCAAGACGGCCAAGATGGTGATCCCGCTGTGCTCCACGTGCGACGCGGGCTGGCGCAGCGCGAAGGTCACGATGGTGGTCGCGATCGTCGCGCTGATTGGCTGTCTGGTGGTGTCCTACCTGCTCCAGGACCCTCTCCTGATGGTGCTCGGGTTCGTGGTCGGCTTCGCCATCTTCTTGGGCTTGGTGCTGCTCAAGGTGAACCCGGCGATGCTGCGCGCACGCAAGATCGACGACAGCCGCGTCACCATCATCGGTATCCATCCCGACGCCGCGCGTGTGATCCTCAAGCGCTCCCGCTGAGGCTGGTCCAATGTCGGACGCCGCGTTGCCAGAGCAGCCAGACCCTGAGTGGCATGCCGCGGCGCGCGAGCTCCTCGACCGCATCACGGTCGAGCTGATCCGTGCGCCTTCCGACAGCATGAGCCTGTGCGTCGACCACAGCCTGCGGATCCTCGGGGAATTCATCGGCGCGCGCCGCGTGTTCGTGGTGGGCCTGGGGACGCCCGAGCGCCTCAGCCTGCTCTACCGCTATCGCCACCCCGACGTCCCCGACCTGGACCAGGAGTTCGAGGGCCCGAGGCCGGACGCCTACGTCTGGTTGGCCAAAGAGCTACGCAAGGGAGGGCCAGTCCACATCGACCCAGCAGAGTTTCCAAGCGGTAACCCCCTCGTCGACTTCGCCAGGAAATACGGCTTCAACGCTCAGCTGCTCGTCCCCGCAGAGGTCGCGGGCAGCGTCGTCACCGCGCTGGGGGTGGAAGCCGCCGAAGGCGAACGGTGGCAGCCGTGGCACGCGGCGCTCGTCGCGCGCGTCGGGCGCCTGGTCGGCGCGACACTCGCGCGCGTGGAGACGGATCGCGAGGCGCGGGACACCAAGGAGCTGCTCGGGCGCTTCGTCAGCGAACTGCCGCTGCAGATCGCGGTGCTGGACACCGAGATGCGCTTCGCCTGGGTGAACCGCGCCATGGCGGACGCCAACGATCTCGCGCCGGAGAGCCACCTCGGCAACTCGCTGCATGACGTGGATCCGGGCCTCGCGCGCCGTCTGGAGCCCGTGTTCATGCAGGCTCTGGAGACCGGCGAGCTGCAGTTTCGCACCCTGCTGAAGGCATCGGACAGCGAGCGGGACGTGGAGCTGCGCATCTTCCCCCTCGAGCTGAGCGAGGGCGGTCTGGTCGGCCTCGTGCTCAACGACCTCACGCGGCTCAGCAGCGCCGTCCAGGCTCGGCAGCGGGCTGAGCGCGAGCAGACCCGGCTCGAGACCGAGCTGCAGCAGACACGGCGCCTGGAGGCCCTGGGGCGCCTTGCGGGAGGGATCGCTCACGATTTCAACAACCTGCTCTCGGCCATCCTCGGCTACACCGAGATGCTGCTCGACAACATGGACATCGAGCAGGCCCACCGCAGAGACCTCGCGGAAATAGATCAAGCAGCGCGGCGAGCAGCGGGGCTCACCAAGCAGCTGCTCGCGTTCGGGCGGCGGCAGGTGCTGGAGGTTCGCAGGGTCAACCTGAACGACGAGCTCCGCGAGCTGTATGGCCTGCTGCGCCGCCTGATCCTCGAGAGCGTGTCGATCCGCATGCAGCTGTGCATCGAGCCGCTGCTGATCGAAGTGGATCCGAACCAGTTCACTCAGGTGGTGATGAACCTGGCGACCAACGCTGCAGAGGCGATGCCCGCAGGCGGTGTGCTCACGTTGAGCAGCCAGCTCCTGGTGGTCAGCGATCCCGATGGCGCCGAGCTGCGCCCGGGCCGCTACGCT